>JANMGF010000355.1:0-8250 GCA_031374535.1 Polyangium sp. (in: bacteria) | reverse complement strand
CGGACACGACGGAGGCCGCGGCCGCGAGCTCGTTCTGGTACCGAATCTCGCCTGCTGCTGCGATCACAAGGCCACGCGTGTCGGCCAGCACGACCGCCCGCCCGCCCGTCTCCTCGCGGATGAGCGCGGCCATGCCCTCCTCGAGCAACGTCTCGAGGCGCTTGTCCGAGCTGCGGAAGCTCGGCGGCGCTTGGCTTATCGGCGCCGCGCTCGGCGGAGCCTTCTCCATGGAGCGCGCGGCCGACATGGCGAAGGCCTGTGCCTCGAGGTCGATGATGCGGCGCCGCATCTGCTTCGCCTCGAGGGCGATCGCCTCGAGCTCCTCGAGACGCCTGCGCAGATCGCTGTTCTCGTTGGAGTAATAATCGAGCTCCGCGGCCTTCTGCTCGAGCATGCGGATGCGGACGGCCTGATCGGTGGTCCGCTTCTGCAGCGCCTCGTGATCCTTGGACGAGATCGCCGAGCGCTTGAGCACGTCGAGCTCGCCGCGGAGACGATCCACCTCGGCCGAGCTCCCGCCGCTGGCTGCTGCCGCCGGCGCTGCCTTGAGCTTCGCCTCGAGCTCCTGCACCTTCGAGCGCGCGTTGCCGAGATCCATGCCGAGCTTCGCGGCCTCGTTCGCGGCCTGCTGCAACGTCGACATCTGCAACTGGAGCTGCTGCACCTTCGTGCGCTCCGCGGCGAGGTCCTGGCCTGCCTTGCCCGCGTCGCCGGTCGATTTTTGCGCCGCGGCGAGCTTTTGCTCGAGATCTCGCACCTTGGCCTTCTCGGCCTGGATGTCCTGCGCGAGCTTGCTCGTGCCCTCGGCCGTCTTTTGCAGCGCGGCGATCTGCGTCTGCAGCTGCGCGGCCTTGGCCTTCTCGGTCGCGAGCTCTGCTGCGAGCTTGTCCGAGCCGCCCTGCCGCGACTTCAACTGCGCGTTCTCGGCCGCGAGCTGTTCGGCCCTTTGTCCGGCCGTGCGGGCCTGATCGGCCTGCGCCCGCGCCTCGCGGAGCTGCGCCTGCGCGGCCTGCACCTGGGCGTTCGCCTCGGCGAGGCGACGCTCGAGATCCAGGCGTGCGCCGTCGTCCCCGCGCCCCGCCTGGGCCTGGGCCGTGGCGGCGTGCAGGCGTTGCTCGAGGTCGTGGGCGCGTGCGCGCTCGGCCTGGAGCGCTTGCGACGCTTGATCGGCGGCGGCGACGCGTTGCCGGAGATCGGCGTTCTCCTGCCGAAGCTGGGCCTCCGCGGGGGAGGGCCCGCTCGGGGCGGCCTTCGCGCGGTTGGCCTCTGCCTGGAGCTGGTTCACCTGCTCGCGCAGCCTCTGGGCCTCGCCTTGAGCTTTCTGCGCGCCTTCTGCGCGTGATCGCTCCTCGGAGGCCGTGCGCGTGAGCTCGGCGTTTTGCTGCTGCAGCGCCGTGAGCTGGGCCTCCGCGCGCTGGCGTGCCTCTTTTTCAGCCTGGACGAGGCCCGTATCCGCAGCACCGGCTCCGGCGTTCTCCTTCGAAGGGAACGCCTTGCTCACGAGCAGGCCGGCTCCGAAGAACAAACCGGCTCCCGCCGCGGAAAAAAGCCCTATCGTTTGGGTCAGGTCCATTCCTTCCTCAAGTCCTCGGCTACCGCCACTCGATCTCGACGCGCCGGTTCCGGGCCCAGGCCGTCGGCGTATTGCTGGCATCCACCGGCTTCGCGCCACCCACGGCCTCGGTCGTGATCCTGGAGTGCGGGATGCCGTTTGCGTGGAAGAAGTTCTCCACCGCCGCGGCGCGCTTGCGGCTGAGCTCCAGGTTGTGCTCGCGTGATCCGAGCTGATCCGAATGCCCCCGGAGGTGGATGCGCAGGCTCGGTTTCGCCTTCATCTGGGTGAGGACCTCGTCGAGCGTGCTCTTGGACGATTTCGTCAAGAGATTCGAATCGATCTCGAAGAGGACTTCGGAGACCGTCCCGGGTTTGTCCCCAGAGGCCACCGTCGGGGGTGGCTCTTTCACCGGGGGCGGCTCCTTGACCTGGGTCGGCTCGGGCTCCGCCGTGGGGGCCGGCGGAGTCGCTGAGGCCACCGAGACCACGGGCAGCGCGGAGGTCGTCGCCGTGGGCTCGGGCAGAGCCGTCGGAGGCGACTCGGAGGTGGGTTTGGGTTGAGGAGGCGGGACGACGGCGACGCTCGGGCTACCCAGGGCCGGAGGTCGAGGCGCCGAGGTCCCCGCCGAGGTCTTTCCCCCCGGCTGTTCCCCGGCCACTTGGGCCTGCTTCGCTTGCTCCTCGGCGTATTCGGGCGCGAGCTTGATATTGATCAGCCCGAGGTCCGCAACACCGAAGAGCAATAGGCCACCAAAGGCCAGCCGAGCGTTCACTGTCGAAGATGCCATATCAATCCGCTGCCGTCATACGATCTTGGCCAGATCGGCGACGCGTCGGCGAATGTCGAGGAACACGAGGCCGAGCTTCGCATCGGGCGTCGTGAGCACGATGAGAAGAGCGTCCTGACCGACCGCGTTCAGGATGACGTAGCCCTGACGGCCACGCACGTACGTCTGTTCCATGGCGCCGCCCATGAGCTCGTGGGCGATACGCTCACCGACACCGAGCAACGCGGCGGCCATACCGGACACCAATTCTTCGTCAATCTCGTTCGGGAGCAGCGAGGCGATGATGAAGCCGTCGGTGCTCACCATGGCCGACCCGATGATATCGGGTGAGACCGAACGAAGATTGCGAAGAATTTCCTGGATTTTTTCGACTCGACTTCCAGCTGCCACGTCTCCTCCTGTGCGGGCAAGCCGAGCCCGAGAATGTCTCTCGAGCTCATGAATTCAACCCGGGCTCCGCGTCCGGGACATGTACTGCCCTCTCGTACGCCCCTCCGGAGAGCCCCGGCCCATCGTTTTCACGCGAGGCCTCTCGGAGACACGACGAGGGCGAGGCCGCCACTTCCGCGTGGCGGCGCTCACTAGCCCAATTCGACCGTCACCTGGCAAGTGCCTTCGCCATTGGCGCCGCACTTCGTCTCGTACGCCTTCGGCTTCTTCTTGATGAGGATCTCGGTGATCCCGGCGACGAAGCCGACCTCGAAGTGGCAAATGCGCTTCGAGATGCTCGCCATACCCGCGCACGTGATGCACTCGTCCAGGTCTACCACGAGAAGCTTGTCATCAAGCTGGCGGGGGATGAGAATGCCGATACGTGAATCGCGCACGAACTGGACGACCTCCTTGAGGTAATCGTCGACGTTCGGTTTGAAGAGCATCTGGCCAGCTTCCTTGCCGAGCTCCCTACCACCGTTCTGGAATACGACCGCCGCCCCACGTCCCAGCACCTCTTCCACGTAACCCGCGGAGAAGTGACGGAACACGCGAAAGACCAACAGCGGAATGTCGTTTCCCAGAATCGGTCTGTGGGTCTGAGCGACTTCTTGGATGAGACCCATTAAAGCACCTCATTGTCCTTGGAATGACTTGAACCCACACCAACCTCCCGATGCTGGCCGAACCATGCGCAGGCGAGGAGAGACCATCCGTCCATCACCCGCGCAAGCCCACGCACACCCCGGAGCGCGGTAGATCCCGCACGCCGACGAGGCGAGGCTACTGCAGAGTCTACCGTCGGTTCGACCATCACGTGAAAATTGGTGGGAAGTTCAAGCGTTGACGTTGCTCCTCGCGGCGTATGCCTACGAGGTCGCGGAGGCCCGGGAGCGGTCCATGGACCCGCCCCGGGTTCCGCTGAAACCATGAACCAAGGCAGGATAGACTGAAACAGACCCCGTTGCTAGCCAAGAAATCCCCGCCAAGGGGCTCCGGGCAACGGGAGGATACGCGGCATCAAAACGGATCACAAGAAAGCGTCCAGCCACGGCGAACGCGTTTCGCAGCGCCGATCGAGATCATCCAACGAACCGTAGTACGGATCGCGGCGCGTGTTCCGTGTGAGATAGTTTGGTATTCAGTATAGCCAAAATGGGCCGGCGCATGCGCCCCGTTGTGCCAGATCTGCGAGGGTGGGCCTTGGAGGGCCAGGGGCGAGAACGGAAGGCCTGGAAAAACCGGTCAGGCTGCGACAGAGGGTACGGCGTGAAACGTCGCCGCGAGAAGGTCGGGCGGGGGTAAGCCGACCGACGAAAGTCCACGTCTCGCGGCTGGCAACCAGGCGGCCGGGTCCCCCACGGACCCCCGGGCCATCGCCTCGAGCAGGCGCCGGCGAAGGAGATCCTTGCGCCGGTAGAAGCTCGCCCCGTGCTCGGCGTTCGCGTGCGGGACGTAGCTCGCCAGCGAGACGTGCGTCTTCTCGTGCAACATGAGGTCGACGAGCGCCCCGAACGCCGCGGGATCGTCCTGCTGGAGCACGGACACGAGCAGCGCACGCACCCGCGCCGAGGCGAGGTTCACGCTGATTCCGCTGCCGTCGGTGTGCGCCATCTCGTCCGGGCCGTAGAGATCCTGGTGCACCGAGATCGGTGAGGGCGTGAGCTCTCCCGCGATCGAGATCGCCGCGTCGATCCCCTCGAGCACCGTCATCGCCGCCGCGAGCGCATCGACGCCCGGGACGGCTTTCGCGCTCGCGAGGAGCGTCTCCCGGTCGACCCGCTGCATCGCGAGCGCACCCACGCGCCGGCCGCGTCGATCGTGCGAGGTCGCCGCCGCGGTCGCCGCCGAGGTCGCGACGAGGCGCCGCCAGAGCGCATCCGCGAGGGGATCGTCGAGCGAGACGTAGGTCCGACCCGCGACGAGCGACTCGCCGATCGGCCGGAGCATGCCCGCGCGGTACGCCGAGAGCAGGTGACGCAACGTCACGATGCGCGGGTGCTGCTCGAGCTCGTTGTCGACCGTGATCGCCCGGATGGCAGGCGTGTCGAGCAAGGCGTCCGCGAAACGCACGACCTCCTCGGGCGCAGCCACCGTGGGGCGCGGCTTCTGCGGCCTTCGCTCGGACTCGGGCGGCACCAGGACCGAGGCCCGCGCCGCGCGTGGCGCCTCCGTGAGCTCGTCGTGCGCCGTCGCAGGCGAGCTCTGCGCAGCCTGGCCCGCGAGCGCGGCGCAGAGCAGGCGATCGAGGACCGACGAGAGCCTGTGATCCACCGCGCGGAGCAGCTCCCGATCGTAGAGCGCGTCGTGGAGGACGAACCGCTCGAAGGCCGCGATGAGCGCCGACTCGACGGCAGCCGACGCGGTCGCCGCCACCGCCGAGCGTCCCTTGTTGAGGGGCACCTCCGCCGGAAGCTCCACGACGACGCCGAACCCCGCCGACACGATGGCCCGCGCGAGATCGCGGTGGAGCGCGAGCTCGGGGGCCGTGAAGAGATCCTGACGGATCGCCACGAGCAAGCCGCGCTGGGTGATCGTGACGTGCGGCAGGGCGCCGTCGCTGCGGCCGACCCAGAGCGAGATCTCGCCGAGCGGGCCGGTGAACGCGCCGCTGACGTGCGCCCGCGCGACGCGCCGCATACGCGTCCGGACGATGTTGATGAGCACGCCGTCGACGTAGATCCGCGCGACGGCAGGATCGACGAACGACGCGGCTGCGGCGACCTCGGATGCGAGGACGGCGCGGCTGATCGGCTCGTCGAGCAGGAGCCGCACCGAGGTCCCCGTCCAGCCCTCGACGTGCGGCAGAGGGCGCAAAGACCAGGCGAAATCCGTGTACGGCGGGCCCTTGCCGAGCGGCTCGACGCGCAGGAGGTGCCCCTCGGTGCGCGTGCGTGTCTTCACCTCGAGCCGCGGCGCGATCTCGAGCGAGCTGAAGAACCCGATGCCGTGCTCGCCGATCGCGCAGTCCTCGCCTTCCTTGCCGCTGCGGAAGGGCACGAGGAGGTCCCCGAGCACCTCGTCGGCCGTCATGCCGCGGCCGCGATCCGTCACGATGATCTCGGTGCCTCCGAGCCCCGACTGCACGTCGATCGCGGCCCCGCGCGGCGAGGCGTCGAGCGCGTTCTGCACGAGCTCGCGCAGCGGGGCGACACGCGTGGCGACCTGCGCGTAGATCGTTCGGGAGAGGATCCGCTCGGCGAGATCGGGGACCGTCGCCTCCCTGCGGCAAGCCTCGACGATGCTCGTGCGCGTGGCGCGGCTCGCCGCGAGGTACGCGGCCGAGCGGCCATGCACGCGCACGAGCAGCAGATCCGAGAGACGGCCAGCGTAGACTTCGGTCATCGGTGCCCCTCTTCCAGCCTCGGTGACGAACCCCCGATGGGCTCGCTGACGATGAGCTCGCGCTCGAGATCCGGTTCACGCATGCCGGTGGCGCGATCGAAGGCCACGCGCAGCGCATAGGCCTCGGCCCAGCCCGAGCGACGTGAGACCGCGAGGGCGTCCTCGCGCACGATCAAAGCATGGCGCGTTCCGAGACACGGCAGCGGACCCGGCGCGCTTTTCCGGCCTCGCGCGAGCGCCACCGGGACGGCCTCGGGCCGCTCGGATCGACGTGCGAGCTCCACGATCCCCGGCAGATCGGGGCGCCTTCGCGCGAGGCTCGCCAGGCTCTCGGCGTGATCGATCTCGAGCTCACGCGCGAGTAGCTCTCGCTCTCCCGGGACGAAGCCCTGCCACTCGCGCTCGGCCCAGAAGCTCTCGGGGACGAAGAGGCGGGCTTCCACGTTGCTGCCCAGAAACCCGATCAACGGCTCGCGCCGCTCCGGGCCGATGAGGTACCGCTCGGGGCCGAGCAAGGCCCGCGCGAGCTCGGGCGCGATCTCGCTCCACGCCGCCGACTGGAGCATGAGCGCGCTGATCTGCGCGGCGACCTCCGCGAGCCGGTCACAGGCCTTGCGGCTCGTCCCTGGGGCACGCGAAAGCTCCATCAACCTTCGGTAAAACGCCGTCGCCGTCGCGCGGAACATGCGGCACGGCTTGATCGCGTCGCGGCCCTCCGTGAGTTCCACGGCCGAGGGAAAGTCGAGGAGCGCGAGCTCCGGGATCGCGAGGCAACCCTCGACCTTGACGCCCGCGTGGTACGTCGCGGCGCTGATGCCCGTCACGAGCGCGCGCCCGCCCACGTAGAAGCGCGCGACGCGGCTTGGATCTTCGGGCGAAAGGGGATCGGTGAAGTGGGATCCCCCTGTCAGGTACCGTCCGTCGTTCACCGGGGCGCCATCGATGTTCACGAGCGCGCGCTCTTGCGGGAAGAAGTGCAGCGCGTCGCGCAGGTACGCGCGGAGCGGCTCGGCCTCGATCAGCGACGAGCGCACCTGCACGCGTGTGCCCGCGCGCGGCGAGCGTTTCCGGATCGCGCAGACGAGAGACGAGGGCTCCGGCCCGTCGGCGAGCACCGAGAGCGACCAGCCCGAGGCTCCGTCGCCCGTCTCCACCTCGATCGACAAGGTCTCCGGGTCTGGCAAGCCGAGGCCGATGACCGAAAAGAAGCCCACGCCGAAGCGCCCGAGGTCCACCCCCGGCCTCTTGTCGGTGGCGAACGGCACGAGCAGCCGTGACAGGATCGCCCGCAGATCCATGCCGATCCCATCGTCGGTCACGGTGACCACGCCTTCGCGGACGCGTACGTCCACGCGCGCGGGGTGCTCGGGCGTCGCGTCGATCGCGTTCAGCACGAGCTCGACCACGGGCCGCAGCGGATGACCGAACTGCCGCCCGACCTCCTCGTCGAGGATCTTGAGCAGGTACGCTCGATCCATCGGTGGCCGCGCTGGCGAGCCCGTACCCGACACGAGCGCCATGAGCGCTGGCCGGTAGAGCCCGATGGCCACGAGCTCGTGCAGCGAGCCCAGAAAACAGATCTCGCCTTCACGCACGCCGCCGCGCGCGACGCAACCCGTGCGGGCCGCGGCGAGATCAAACTGCGCCCTCGTGAACGTACCCCCGATGGCCGATGGCTCGGCCGGAGGCGTCCTGAGGGGCGAGGAGTCTGGAGCGCTGCGTGCCGTCGCCATCGAGCCAGCAATGGTGGGCCAAATTACCTCCCGCGCAAGGGGGCGTGGACGCGACGAGCGTTCTCTTTGTCTTCTGTTCCGGGCGTGGCGCGCGCGTCCGCCCATTTCGCTCAAAGGGCCGCTCGTCGTGGTCGATTTCGCGGTCTGGTTTCTGATATGCTCCGGTCGTTTTCCTTACGACTGAGGAGGAATCGATGGCGCGCGTTCTGCGATGGCTCGGTGTGAGCCTGGGGCTTGGGCTTTCGATTGGAATCGGGATGGGTGGCGGTTGCGCGGCGGGCGGGAACCGTCCGGGTGGCGGGGGAGAGGGCGGTGAGGGCGGCTCGGGATCGGGCAATGGCGGGCCCGTCGGCCCCGGGGGTGGGGGCGTGGGGGGCGGCACGGGTGGCTTCGGGGGC
>JANMGF010000353.1:0-13002 GCA_031374535.1 Polyangium sp. (in: bacteria) | reverse complement strand
CAGTTTTTCAACCCTTGGTCCAGGGCCTGCCCTGGTCCGGGTCGAGGGGCGGACAGCCCCCGCGGGGTCCGGGGCAGAGCCCCGGCGAGACGCCTCCCCGAGGCTCACCTTTCTCGCTCGCTTTCCTTCGGGCCTCATCTCGCTTAGAGACGGCCCAGAGGGATCCATGCATATCGACGACGCGGCGGTGAAGAAGGCGGTTCAGACCATCCAGATGCTCGCGGTCGACGCCGTCGAGAAGGCGAACTCCGGCCACCCTGGCGCGCCCATGGGGCTTGCTTCGATCGCCTTTGAGATCTTCACGCGGCACCTTCGGTACGACCCGCAAGATCCTGCGTGGCCTGATCGGGATCGGTTTGTGCTCTCTGCCGGCCACGCGTCGATGCTGCTTTACAGCCTGCTCCACCTCGCGGGCTATGACCTCTCGCTCGACGAGCTCAAGCGTTTTCGCCAGCTTGGCTCGCGCACCCCCGGCCATCCTGAGGTGCACTTGACCCCCGGCGTCGAGGTTACCACGGGCCCCCTCGGCCAGGGCATCTCCACCGCCGTCGGCATGGCTGCCGCGCTCAAGATGATGGAGGCCCGCTTCGGCTCGCAGGGCGACATCGCCAAGGCCCGCGTCTTTGGCATCGCCTCCGACGGTGACCTCATGGAGGGCGTCTCCGCCGAGGCCTCGAGCCTCGCCGGCCACCTCGGCCTCTCGAACCTCGTCTTCTTTTACGACGACAACCACATCACCATCGACGGCGCGACCGACCTCGCCTTCAGCGAGGACACGGGCCTCCGCTACGAGTCCTACGGCTGGTTCGTCCAGAGGATCGACGGCCACGACCACGCGGCGATCCGCGAGGCCCTCGATCGCGCCGTCGCCGAGCCCGACCGCCCCTCGCTCATCGTCGCGCGCACCACGATCGCACATGGCTCGCCGGGCAAGGCGGGCAGCTCCAAGGCCCACGGCGAGCCCCTTGGCGAAAAGGAGGTCCTTGCGACGAAGAAGGCGATTGGCTGGCCCACCGAGCCCACCTTCCTCATCCCCGACGACGTCCGCGCGATCTTCGCGACCCGCGCCGAGGAAGGCAAACGCGCCCACGAGGCCTGGAAAGAGACCAAACGCGCCTTCGAGCAGAAGGACCCCGCGTCCGCCGCGCTCTACGGCCGCCTCCTCGCCCGCGAGGTCCCTGAGAACCTCTTCGACGAGCTCGTCAAGGCTGCGCCTCGCAAGGACGGCGCGACGCGCGCGCATGCCGGCGTCATCGAGCAACGCGCCGCGGCCCTCGTGCCCTCGCTCGTCGGCGGCTCGGCCGACCTCAACCCCTCCACGAAGACCTTCATCGAAGGCTCGCCGTCCCTCAAAAAGGGCCATTTCGAGGGTCGTAACGTCCACTTCGGCGTGCGTGAGCATGCGATGGGCGCCTTCGTCAACGGCCTCTCCCTTGCGGGCGGCTTCATCCCCTTCGGCTCCACGTTCCTCGTTTTTGCCGACTACATGCGCCCTGCGATCCGCATGGCGGCGCTCTCCGAGCTGCACAGCGTCTTCGTGTTCACGCATGACAGCATCTTCCTCGGCGAGGACGGCCCCACCCATCAGCCGATCGAGCACCTCTGGGCGCTCCGCCTCATCCCGAACGTTGACGTCGTCCGCCCGGCCGACAGCCTCGAGTGCGCGGCTGCGTGGACGCATGCTTTGCTTCGGCGGTCTGGCCCTACCGTCCTTGCCCTCTCGCGGCAGAAGCTCCCCGAGATCACGCGTCCGGAGGGCTTTGATCCCACGCTCATGCTTCGCGGCGGCTACGTGCTCGCTGACTCGGCCAGGAACCCGCCTGCTGTCGTGGTGATTGCCACTGGCTCGGAGATCGGGCTCGCGATGGACGCGAAGAAGATCCTCGAGGCCGAGGGCGACCGCGTCCGGGTCGTTTCGATGCCCTGTTATGAACAGTTTTTGCGCCAGGATCAGGCTTACCGCGAAGAGGTCCTGCCTCCGGGCACGCCGCGCGTCGTGATTGAGGCGGGCGTGACCACGCCTTGGCGGGCGCTCGTGGGTGAACGGGGCCTGGTCATTGGGCGTGACAACTTTGGTGCCTCGGCAAAGGACGTGGACCTCGCCGTCGCGTTTGGGTTCGTGGCGGACGTCGTGGCGGGCAAGATTCGGGCGATGCGCCGTTCCTGAGAGCCGTTCCGAGCGAAGCGTGGTGGATCGGCCCTTCCGCGGGAGGCGGGGGGGCCGGTGGGCCGTGCGGGGAGGCTCGCGGGGGAGGCGGAGCGGGCGAGTGTTCGCGTGAGGGTGTAAGGGGGGGACAGGGCGGGAGCGAGGGTCGGGTCGGAGGGGCTTGCGGGCATGGGTAAGAGAACGTACGGGGGCGCGGGAGGGGATCCGCGGGTGGCTGCGGGGGCGATGCGCGGTTCAGCGCGGCTCTACGAGTGGTCTTCAATAGACGTCAGGGACCGGCGTTTGCCTGGGAGTTGGCCGTTTGGTGTCTTTGGGGTGTCCAGCGCCTGCGCGCCGGCCCGCCTTGTGTTGCCTGACTGCTTGACAGTACGGATATCCTCGCGTTTCCTAGCTTCCCGAGAGGTGTTTTTTGTTGGCTCGAGCTCGTGAGTCCTCACGCGAACGCGAGAGACTGAACGCGATCTGCCCCTATTTCACGATGTTTCCCTTGTCTGTTCCCGTGAAACAGCTTGCGGGAGTTGACTCTAACGCCTGGGTTCTGGACCCGTTCTGTGGTCGCGGGAGCACCAACTATGCAGCCCGTCTCCTCGGACTGAGTTCCGTCGGCGTGGACAGCAACCCCGTTGCAGCGGCGATCGCCGAGGGAAAGCTGGTGGCTGTATCGGCTGCGGATGTCGAAGCGGCATGCGCGGAAATACTCGCAGGCGACGCAGTCGCGGCCATACCCGAGGGTGACTTTTGGTCATTGTGTTATCATCCCCGGACGCTCGCTGAGCTTTGCCGCGTGCGAACCGCGCTTCTGGCTGATTCCAGCTCGCCTGCGCGCAAGGCGCTTAAAGCATTGATTCTCGGACTTTTGCATGGTCCTCGGAACAAGGGAGCCCCCGGCTACTTGTCGAATCAGATGCCGAGGACTTATGCGTCAAAGCCGGATTATGCTGTTCGCTTCTGGACCAAAAATAGGCTGAAACCTATCCATGTTGATCTCACGGAGCTTGTAAGCCGAAAGGCGCGGCATTACTTCGCATCCACACCTGCGTCCGTCCCGTTCCGAGTGTATTGCGAGGACAGCAGGACGTTGGAGCTGATCACCTTGGGGGCGAGGTTCTCGGCTGTCGTTACCTCTCCGCCCTATTTCGGCATGCGGACCTACGTGCCCGATCAGTGGCTTCGGTATTGGTTCCTCGGCGGTCCGCCGACGACCACCTATCGGCAGCCCAGCCAGCTGTCGCATGGGTCCGCTGAGGACTTCGCCGAGCAACTCGCGTCCGTGTGGACGAATGTGGCTCGAGCTTGTACGCCCGGAGCCCGGATGATGATTCGATTCGGCGGAATTCATGATCGGAAGGCGCATCCAAAGGACATCATGCTCGATGCGCTGTATGGATCCCAATGCAAACTCCGAGTCCTGACTGTGCGCTCCGCGGGCTTGTCCTCTAGAGGAAAACGCCAGGCTGAGCAGTTCAAGCGCGCCTTGGGTGCACCCATCGAAGAGCTCGACTTTTACGTTCGGCTGGAGGAACCGTCATGACGCCGAAACGGACCAAGGTTAAGAAAGCGACTCCGATCGCAGCGCAATTGTTGCTGGGAGAGAAGATTACTTTCCAGGACGAGGACGTGGAGCACGTGGTCTCCGATGAGCAGATCAACAGTCGCTATGTCAAGGGTGACATGCGAATCGTGACCGAGTCTGCTCGCTATTCCCTGGCAGGCATTCTAGCGATGTTACAGGAAAGGGTCGAAACCAATGATGGATCAGAGCCAGAACTCAGGTATATGCTCGATCCAGAATATCAGCGCAGACATCGGTGGAGTGACGACCGAAAATCGAGGCTTATCGAATCGTTTTTGATGAACGTTCCCGTCCCCCCTGTCTTCTTGTATGAGCGGGATCTGGCTCGATTCGAGGTCATGGACGGGCGGCAACGGCTGACGGCGCTCAGTCAGTTCTACAACAACGAATTCGCTCTGGTTGGCCTTCAATACTGGCCCGAGCTGGATGGCCGTAAGTACTCGGAGCTCCCAAGCAAGGTTCGACACGGTATCGATCGGCGGTATATCTCGGCGATCATCCTCCTCAAGGAGACTGCGCCCGACGAAGAGCAAGCCGCGCAGCTGAAGAAGATAGTTTTCGAGAGGCTGAACTCCGGCGGCGTCGCGCTGAGCCCGCAAGAGACCCGCAATGCCGTCTACGATGGCCCCTTGAGCCAACTGTGCCTTGATCTAGCCAAGAACGCTAACTTTTGCGCCATGTGGCGTATACCGATCCCGAGTGACGTCATTTCGGATCCAACAGCGGAGAGCGAAGTGAACGACGCTGAAGGTTCGACCGACGAGGGTCGACGGATATTTGAGAGAATGGACGATGTTGAGCTTGTTTTGCGATTTTTTGCTTACCGGCAAATTGACTCGTTTCCCGGCGGACTCAACAAAATTGCAGCGTTTCTCGATCGATTTCTTGCGGAGGGTAACAAGAATTTCGAGCGGCCGCTCCTCGATACCTACCGGGACATGTTTGAGCGAACAATTACATTTTTGTATTCAGTTTTGGGTGCGGACGCATTCTGTCGGCTGGACGCTACCGGCAAGCCACTGGGCCGACCGACCAAGATATTGTATGACCCGCTTATGCTCGTAGCGAGTGCTTACGTGCAGAGAGGCGAGCACGATCAATTCATGAAACGCCCCGATGTTCTGCGCGCTGCGTTGGGTTCTATGTACGAGAAGAACAAAAAGCCGTTGGGGGGTAGAAGCACGAACGCTGCGCAGGTGAGGGAACGTAATCAACTCATGGAAGAAGCGTTTCGCACGGCACTCGCTGGGCTACGTCGGTGAGGTAATGCGCTCCACGCTCGATGAGGTCTTGGCCATACTTGGTGAACTGGAAGCATTCGTCGGCTCGGTCGGCAGGGTGAATGCAGTTCTCGCGCGTCACGCCGACCCGGATGTTCGTCGCCACTCCACCGTCCGACGACGGCTCGATGGTGCGGCGTTCATCGTTGTGCTCTATGCGGCCTTCGAAAAATTCCTGGAAGAGCTTGGCTGGGCGTTTGCAGAGTTGGAGACCTCTAACAAAAGCTACGCCGAACTTCATGAAGGATTACGCCAAAAGCACCTTCGACAATCTGCCGAACTGCTCGCAAGAGGTCGCCTTGGGGACGGGAGGTATACGGGCCTTACGGAGGCCAGCGTCGTCGCCAACCTTCATCTTTGTCTATCCGGAGAATCTCCCTATAGATTGAACCGTGACGCCGTCGTCCATCATGAAGGTAACTTTCGAGCCAATATCATACAGTCGTCGTTTCGTTCGTTGGGTATTGATAACGTAAACGATTCAGTGCGATGTGTCGACGCGCTGGTCCGGTGGCATTCCGCTGCGCAGGGTGCGTCGTCGGGTCAGCCAGTCCCGTTTGCGACCATCGAGAGGCGCCTCGAAAGTTTCGTGGAACAGAGAAACCAAGTTGCGCACATCGGAAGCGGTCCAAGTAGCCTCCTCGGACAGGACGATATGCGCGATCTTTTGGAGTTTGTTGAGTCTTATTGTATCTCATTGTATACCGTCGTGGTGGGGGAGTATCTCCATCGGCGTTACGTTAAAAAGTCGGGCGAAGCCGTCGCGCTTGGCAAGATTCTCGAGGGACCATTCAAAAATGGGGAAGTGGCTGTTGTAGCCAAGCCCCCATGTAGAGTGTATCTTGAGCAGCCAATTTTTGGTATTCGCGATGGGCGCGTTGATCGGCTCGGATGGGTAAAGGGAATTCAGGTGGATGACCAGGACGTGCAGAGCGTTGAGGTCGGCTCCACGACGAACGCTGTTGGATTACGCGTCGATTTCAGGCTTACGGATGAAACTCGGCTCTATCTACTTCCGAGCAGGGACAACGTCGTCTGGTTGTGATCGCTTGTATCGTAGTCCTTGGCTTTGGCACAATGCTCATGGAACAATCATCACGCTCGCAGACCGAAAGGAGCCTCCCCCCATGGATCCCGAACCCAAGAAATTGAACGAGCTCTTCGAGGCGAAGAAGCCCTCCCTCCTCGCCCTCCCCGCTGACGTCCTCCTTCGCCCGCGTATCTCCCGCGAGCGCGCGGCGCGGCTCACGGGCATCCTGCGTCGCGCGTTCGAGCCGCTCCTCCCGCTCCTCCCGAGCGAGTTGTCCGCTTCGCGCGCGGCCGAGCGAGCCTTGGACTTCGAGGTGCTCGAGCCGAATCAGCTCATTTTTTATGCCGCCGACCTCGCCGTCGAGACCCCCTGGACCAGCGATCAGAAGGCGCGGCGCAGCGAGCTCGTCGCCAGGGTGCACAAGCACGACGAGATCCTCCTCGGCTGGGCGAAGCCGGCCTTACGCACGAACAAGGACGCGAGCCTCCTCCTCGCCGACATCCAGCGCGGTCGCGGCATTCGCGACGACGCGGACGACACCTTGCGCCTCGTGGCCCTCTTCCGGAGCCATTGGGCCAGCGTGAACGGCAAGATTCCGATCAGCCAGGCAGACCTCGAGACGGCCGAAACCGAGGCGACCGAGCTGCTCAGATCCTCGACGGCGGCGATGACCCGCCCAAAGGGTCGCCGCGTGATCTGCGGAGGCGCGCCTATACGGCCTGGCACCGCACGTATGCCGAGATCTTCCACCTCGGCCGCTACCTCTCGCGACTTGATCCCACGGCGGCCCGGCGGTTTCCGGCGATCGCTCCCGAGCGTAGCGACAACGACGAGGACGAGATCGAGGCCACGGAGCCCGCGCCCGCGCCGGGTGGCTGAGAGCCGAAAAGCGACGCAGGATCTCACTGTCCTGTCAAGAGAAATGGTCCCCGGGGGAGGCGACCACGACGCGCGCGGCCTCAGGATGGGTGTTTCACTCGAATCGCGCCTGTCCTATCGCGACATCCCATTCCACGATGCGCGTCTTGCCTTCGGCGAGCATTCCGTCCGTTGCTCGAGGGCTCGTCGCGACGATTTCCTTTGCTTCGTCGAGGCTCGCCGCGCGCACGAGCCAGAGCCCTGTCCCGTCCCGCGGCATGAATGGACCGCAGGCGATCAGCTTGCCTTCCTTTGCGTTCTGCGCGAACCACGCGCCTTGCCGCGCCTGATGATCGGGTATCGCGCGCGAGCGCTCTAGATAATCGTCGCTCGTAGCCACAATGACGCTGAATATTTTCGACATGTTTCGTCTTGTCTCCCACGGGCACCGTACACCCAGCGGAATGTCCTGTCACGAGCGTCGTGGTCGATCCATACGACGACGACCACCCCTACACGGAATGGATCTATTCCGTCTCCTGCGAATTGATCAGGGCGTGCCCTTGCATTGCGCGCCGTCGAAGAGCGGATCGGGCCGAGCGCACAGCGCCATTTCGCATTTCAAGGACTTGCACTCGAACAAGCTCTGGCAGGCGGCGCCTTCCCCCTTCGCTTCGGTGCAGACCTTCGTCGTCCCGTCGCAATAGGCGGCGCCGATACCACACGAGAACTGGATCGGGCTCGGGTTACACGCGTCGCCGACCTTCTTCGCGGTGATACACGCCCCCTCCATCGACAGGAAGTCGTAATCGCAATAGAGCCCTTGATCGCAGAGCTCTTTCGTGTCCTGGCTGAGCACGCAGCTCGCGTCCTTCGGCAAGAACCGCGTCGTCTCGCATTTCTTCGTCATCTCGCCGCAAGCGACGAGCTCCCTGTCGCCGAGCGAGAACTCGCATTGCGCGTCCCGCTCGCAGACCGTGCCCTCTTTCAGCGTGCCGGCGAAGACCTTCGAACACGGCTCGAAGTCCTGGGGCGCCGTGAAATAGTCGGTGATCGCGAGGAAACACTTGTCGGCGTAGGGCTCGAGCGCGACGAGGCAGGCGTCGATCGTGTTCCCGTCGAAGGTCATGACGCCGGCGCGCACGTCGGCCACGTTTTTCTCGCAGACCTCGGTTTCGTAGGCGATACACGCGGTCTCGTCGAAGCCGTTGCCTTGCAAGCAACACGGCTCGCGCACTGCGCAGAGCTCGGGCGCGATCTTCACGCACACGTTCTCGAGCGTGTACTTGGCTTCCGGCGTCGTCCCGGTATCGTCGCCGCACGCGGCGAGCCCGAGGGCGAACGTCGCGGCGAGCGTGGGGAGGGTCAAGAGAAGTCGGGTGAGGGATCGTTGAAAGGGCATGTCGGCGAGGATCGCATGGCCCCTCGGCGCCGCACAAGGCCCGAGGCGGGGGGACGACAAGGCGCTTGGCCTTCGGGGCTTCGCATGGAAGAATGGGGGCGATGATCGCGACGTTCGACACGCGGCGCTTGTGAAGGGCCCGATGAGCACGCCGAAGGACGGTGATGTCATCGCGGGCAAGTTCCGGATCGAGCGGATGCTCGGCCAGGGGGGTATGGGCATCGTGTTCGCCGCCCACCACCTGCACCTCGGCCGCACCGTGGCGATCAAGCTTCTCTTGCCCGCGGCCCTCGAGCACGAGGAGCTCGTCGCTCGTTTCGCCAACGAGGCGCGGAGCGCGAGCCGCATCCAGAGCGAACACGTGGCGCGTGTGCTCGACGTCGGCACGCTCGGCACGGGCGAGCCGTACATGGTGATGGAGTACCTCGAGGGCCTGGACCTTTCGAAGCTCATCAAGAGGCAGGGGCCGCTCGGCATCGAGGACGCCGTCGAGTATCTCTTGCAGGCCTGCGAGGCGCTCGCGGAGGCCCACGTCGCGGGCATCGTGCACCGGGATCTGAAGCCGGCGAACCTCTATTTGACGCGGCGGGCGGATGGCTCGGCGTGCGTGAAGGTGCTCGATTTCGGCATCTCCAAGGCGGCGCTCGTCGGCTCCGCGCCCGAGGCGCAACAGATGACCCAGACCCAGAGCGTGCTCGGGACGCCGGGGTACATGGCGCCCGAGCAGCTCCGTTCGTCGAAACACGTGGATGCGCGCACCGACATCTGGGCGATCGGGGTCATCCTGCAGGAGTTGTTGACCGGCCGCCTCGCATTTCAGGGCACGACCACGCCCGAGGTGTATGCAGCCATTCTCGGGAGCCAGCCCGATCCTTTGCGCGCGGCGCGCCCGGACGCCCCGCCCGCGCTCGAGGCCGTGATTTTGCGGTGCCTCGAGAAAGATGCCGCGCGTCGATTCGCGAATGTCGGTGAGCTCGCGGCGGCGCTCGTCCCGTTCGCGCCGCAACGGGCGCGTTTGTCCGCGGAGCGTATTGGCCGGATCACGGGCGTCTCGCTCCCGCAGGCCGCCGCGCCGGCGGGGAACGTCTCGGTCGCTGTTCCGGGCGTCGCGCCGACGATGGCAGGGATGACGGGGTATGCGACGGGGCCGACCCTGGGCCCGACGCATGCGGGGTATGGCCCGCACGGCGCGACGCCGCAGAATTATGGTCCGCACGGAGCCACGCCGCAGGGGTATGGTCCGCACGGAGCCACGCCGCAGGGATATGGCCCGCAGCCGCAGCAGCCTTATGGAACGGGGTATGGAGGGCAGCCGATGCCCATGGGCGCGCAGGGAATGGCGCCCACGGATCCGAACAAGGGCAAATGGCATCCGTCGACGGTCGCGCTGCTCGCCATTCTTGGCTTCGTCGTCGTGACCTTCGGCGGATGCCTCACGTGCGTGTGTGCCGCTGGAATGAAGTGAGGGCTACGCGGTCGCCAGGGCCGAGAGCTTGATGATGGAGAAGTTCGCGCCGTACGGGTCCGCGACGACGGCGATGCGGCCGTAGTCCGTATCGAACGGGCCGTGCCGGAGCGCCCCACCGAGCGATTTGATCGTCTCGACGGCGGCGTCCGTGTCGTCGACCGCGAAGTACGCCATCAGATGAGCCGGGATCTCGGCCGGCCATTTCTCGTTCATTTCCATGGCGCCCAGCACCGGTTTTTCGCCCCTGTGGAGGGTGAAGAAGTTGTGGCCCGGGACCTCCATCTTGCGGGGCTCGAGATCGAGGACCTTCGCGTAGAAATCCGCGGCCTTCGCGCCTTCCCGCGTATTCACCTCGCACCAGGTCATGGCGCCGTGCTCGTCCACGACCTGCCCGCCCTTGTGGGAGCGCCCCTGCCAGAAGCCGAACGTGGCGCCCGTCGAATCAACGGCGACGAGCATGCGGCCCTGGTCCATCACGTCCATCGGCCCCATCACGATAGTGCCGCCGAGCGCACGCACGCGCGCGGCGCTGGCGTCGACGTCCTTGCTGTCGAAGTAGACGCTCCACGCGGTCGGGTAGGGCGCGTCGTCGGGGCGCTTGCCCATGCCTGCGGCATTACGACCGTTCTTCTGGCACATCGTGTAATACCCCATCTCGGGGGCACCCACGAGGAAGGTCCAGCCGAACAGCTCCCCGTAGAACTTGCGCGCCCCCTCGAGGTCGGGCGTCATCAGATCGAACCACGAGGGCGTCCCCGCGTCGTGTTGGTCGACATGGCTCATTGGTCTCTCCTCCCTGTCGTTATCGCGTTGCATGCATCGAGGACGGATACCCCCCACCCTCGCGCGCAGCCGAAGCGGAGCGTTACACGAGGTGCTTCCGATTCGTCAACGGAAAAGGCAAAAAAGTTTGCCCGCGGGTTTGTCGGAATTATTGCCCTGGCACAGTGCCAGTTGGCCAGCCGCCATGACGCGACGGAACCTTCCATGGGCTTCCCGTGGAGGTGGATCTGGCGCTAGACTCGGGTGCATGAGCTCCTCGCGCCTCGTCACCATCGATTGCGATTACCTCGGCCCCGGCGTCGCCGCGGCGTACCTCCGCGTGGAGGGGGACGAAGCGGCGTTCGTCGAGACGAACACGGCGCACGCGGTCCCCCGGCTCCTCGCGGCGCTCGATCAGGAGGGGATCGCCCGGCAAGCCGTGCGGTGGGTCATCGTGACGCACGTCCACCTCGATCACGCGGGCGGCACCTCGGCGCTCGTCGAAGCTCTCCCGCATGCGACCGTGCTCGCGCACCCACGCGCCGCGCGTCACCTCGTCGATCCGTCGAAGCTCGTGAAGAGCGCCGAGGCCGTCTACGGGGTGGACCGATTCGCCGAGCTCTACGGCACGATCCGCCCGATCGACGCGGCGCGGGTGCGGTCGCTCGAGGACGGGGAGACGGTCTCGCTCGGCGGCGCGACGCTCTCGTTCGTGCACACGCGCGGGCACGCGAACCACCATTTCATCGTGAAGGACCCAGCCCGCGGGTCCGTGTTCACCGGGGATACGTTCGGACTCGTGTATCCCCGGCTCCAGCGCGGTGGCCGCATTGCGTTTCCTTCCACGAGCCCGACCGATTTCGACGCCGAGGCGGCGCACGCGAGCGTCGATGTGGTGCTCCGTTCGGGGGCAGAGCGCGCGGCGCTCACGCATTTCGGCGAGATCGAGGATCTCGAAACCGTGGCCGCCCAGCTTCATCGATGGCTCGACCTGTCCGCTTCGCTCGTCGAGGCCGCTGTCCGGCTCGCGCCGGCCGAGGCCGAACCCATGATCCGCGGGGAGCTCGAAAAAGCGATGGATCGCGCGGCCGAAGAGGCGGGGATCTCGCTCGACGCCGGGGATCGCGCGTTGCTCGAGCTTGATCTCGGGCTCAATGCGCAGGGGCTCGCCTACGTGGCGTCGAAGCGGCGAGGATAGGGTCCGTCAGCTCCGCGGAATCGTCCCTTCGGCGACCATTCGGCGCACCGTCGCGAGGGTCGCGGCCACCGCCTTCCGGTAGACCGGCTCGAGGGCCCGCGCCTGCGATTCGTCCTCGTCCGGTACGCCGAACACGAATCGGAGCACGAGGGATCCGTCGGGCCGTTCGTCGATCACGTTGTCGATCCATCCGGACCCACCCACGGTCCGCTCGAAGTGTACGCGCTTTTCGGGCTCGAACGTGACCCGCTCCCGCATCGTCTGGCCCCCGAATTCGACCTCGCGGAGGAGCCAGCCGTCGCCCTTCTCGAGGAGCTCACATCGCTGCATTCCCGGCACGAACGGGAGCGCGTTCTCCGCCTTCATCACGAGCCCCTGCCAGACCTGACTCCGCGAAAGCGAAAGCTCCCCGGGCTCGTTCACCGTGACCTCGTAGCTCAGCTCCTTCATGGATCCGTTCCTCCAGCCTCCAGCATAGCGCGGATCCGCGTCGTGGAAAGACTCATTCCGAGGCGCATGGCCAGCGCTCCCGCGCGTCGAGCCATGCCTTGCACCGCGCCTCCGGATCAGGGTTCGAAAGGACATCCGAGATGACCGCGATCGAATCGGCGCCGGCCCTCGCCACGCCTTCTGCGCGTTCCAGCGTGATGCCTCCGATCGCGACGAGGGGCCTTTTCGCGATTCGTTTCCATTCTGCGACGCGCCCGAGGCCCTGCGGCGCCCACGGCATCACCTTGAGGGTCGTCGGATAGACCGGGCCAAGGGCCACGTACGCCGGATCCACCGCGAGCGCGGCGTCGAGCTCCTCGTGGCTGTGGGTCGAGACGCCGAGCCGGAGCCCCGCCCTTCGGATCGCGGAAAGATCGGCCCCCGCGAGATCCGCCTGGCCGAGGTGCACCCATTCCGCGCCGAGATCGATGGCGTCCTGCCAGAAATCATTCACCACGAGCGTCGCGCCCGCGCGGCCGCATCGTTCGAGGGACGCTGCGATCTCGGCCCTACGCGCCGACGCGTCGAGGTTTTTCACGCGGAGCTGCACGAAACGCAGGCCGAGCGGCAGGAGGCGGTCGAGCCATTGCGCGTGGTCGACGATGAGATAGAAGCGGTCGAGCATCGGTGTCTCTCGAATCCGTCCGTCAGCCCGCGAAGGGCGAGAAGGGCGCGCCGAACGTGGGGGTGGAGGCCGTCGCGAGGTCCACGGGCTCCATCAAGCCCGCCTCGTAGGCCCGGCGTCCAGCGCGAATCGCCTCGGCAAAGGCCTCGG
>JANMGF010001084.1:0-1290 GCA_031374535.1 Polyangium sp. (in: bacteria) | reverse complement strand
GCAACGCTCTCGCGCGGGGTGGCCCGGGTGGCGGCGTGGCGACGGGGATATCCGGCGCTCGCCGCGTCGTTCCGCGATTCGAATGGAAGGCGGCCGCGGCATACGTTTTTTTATCCGGGCGATCAATACGAGCCCGCGCTGGTCGAGCCCATCGCCGAGCTCGTGGCGATGGGCCTCGGCGAGGTGGAGGTGCACCTGCACCACGACCGCGATACGCGGCTCACGCTCCGGGACAAGTTCGGACAAACGCTCTCAGGGCTCTCTCGCCACGGCCTCGTGCCGCGCGTGCGGGGCGCGCTGCGCTGGTCGTTCATCCACGGCAACTGGTGCCTCGCGAACGCCCGCTCCGACGGCGCCCATTGCGGGGTCGACGACGAGCTCGACCTCTTGCACGAGCTCGGCTGTTACGCCGATTTCACGTTCCCGTCAGCGCCGGACCGGACGCAGCCGCGTATCGTGAACAGCATTTATTATCCGTCCGGCGACGTGCGGCGTCGCAAGGCGCACGAGCGTGGACGGCCGGCGAGCGTGGGGGACGGGGGCAAACCGCGGGTGCTCTGCCTTCAGGGGCCCCTCGCGCTTTCACTCCGGCAGGGCCCGGGGTTGCCGCTCCGGATCGACGCGGGCGCGCTCACGGCGCAGGATCCGGCGACGCTCCCGCGCCTCCAGAGCTGGATCGACCAGGGCGTGTCGGTGCGGGGCAAACCCGATTGGGTCTTCGTGAAGCTCTCCACGCACGGCGCACCCGAGCGCGAGGCCGAGAGCCTGCTCGGCGCCCCGCAGCGCCGCTTCCACGAGGCGCTCGCGTGGCTCGCACGGCGGGAGGGCTTCCAGGTGCATTACGTGACCGCACGCGAGATGTACAACATCGCCCGCGCCGCGATGGACGGTCGGCTGGGCAATCCATTCGAGCACCGCGATTACGAGGTCCCGCCAGCAGCGCGGGCCTGTCAGGCCTGAATCTCATGTCGAAGGCGCTGCGCTGGGGCTTTGCCCCAGGCCCCCGCAGGGCTGTCCGCCCCAGCACCCGGACCAGCGCAGGCGCTGGACCTGGGGTCGATGAACTGCGCGATGCGCAGTTCATCGAACAGCCGTGGTCAAGACCGGCGGGCGACGCTGCCAACCGAGTCAGCCGCGCTGCCATCGCCAGCTTGAAACGCACGTTCATGGTCTTGCCACCGGCCTTTGGAAGAACTGCGCATCGCGCAGTTCTTCCGTTGTGGTCCAGGGCCTGCCCTGGTCCGGGTCGAGGGGCGGATAGCCCCCGCGGGGTCCGGGGCAGAGCCCCGT
>JANMGF010000338.1:0-4166 GCA_031374535.1 Polyangium sp. (in: bacteria) | reverse complement strand
AAGAAGATCAGCGCGAGGCCGATTTCTCCCAGATCGCCGATAACGTCAAGCGCACCGCGGCCCGCAAGGATCCATCCGTCGAGGCGGCCTTCGAAAAACTCTTGAAATACGTCGCGCAAGTCGGCGTCAAGGCCGCCGCGACACGTCGCAAGAACGAGGAGGACGCCGCCCCCCCCAAGACCCCGGACGCCGACGGCACCCCCGGCTGAAGTGCCCCGCAGGTCCACGTCGATCCTGCCCTGCTTTCAATTCCCGTGCGTACCTTCCTCCTCATCGCCCCGTACTTCGCCCCCCAGGCCGCCGTCGGCGCTTACCGCTGGGTCAAGCTCGCGCGTCACCTGACCTCGCGCGGATTCCGCCCCGCCGTCCTCTGCGCGACCTTCCCCGAGGACGCCCGTGATCCCGAGCTCCTCGACGCCTTGCCGCCCGAGGTCGTGCGCCACGACGCCTACCTCGATCCCCGGATCCTCCAGGCCGCGCGTGGCCTCTCCGCCCTCGCCAAGCGCCTGCGCGGGCCCACGCCCCCGAGGAAGACCACCGCACCCATCGAAGGCCTGAGCCCCTTCCGCGACCTCGGCGATCGCTGTTGGCTCCACGGCCCGCACGCCGCCCGCGAGGCCATCGATCTCGGCCGGCGCGAAAGCGCACGCGCCGTCGTCGTCAGCGCCGGCCCCTTTTCCGCCGTCCCCGTGGCCCTCTACGTGGCCCGCGCCCTCGCCCTCCCGCTCATCCTCGATTTTCGCGACCCCTGGGGCCTGCACGAGTCCGGCGCCGCGCCCCCCCGCGACGCAGCCGAATGGGCGCGCCATCAAGTCGTGGCCGGGCTCGAGCGCCGCTACCTCGAGCGCGCGGACCACGCCGTCCTCAACACGCGCCGCGCCCTCGCCGCCTACCAGGAGCGTTATCCCTTCCTCGCGGAAAAGTCCTCCTTCCTCCGCAACCATTACGACATTTCGCTCTACGATCCCGCCCCCGAGCACCCCGCGCCCCCGCCGCGGTTCACGATCCTGCACACCGGCACCCTGCGCGCCGAGACACGCGTCGACGACATCGGCCGAGCGCTCCGGCAGATCATCGACCGCGACAAGCTTTCCCCGTCGGACCTCGTCCTCCGCCAGATCGGCCGCGCCACCGAGTACGAGCGCGCCCTCGTCACTTCCATGGGCCTCTCGGACTTCATCGCGTTCGCCCCCTCCATCCCCCAGCGCGCCCTCCTCGGCGAGCTCCGCCGCGCGCACGTGCTGCTATCCATGGTCGATCCACGCGTCGTCCTGCGAATCGCGGCCAAGACGTACGATTACATCGCCTCCGGCATGCCCATCGTCTCCGTCACGGAAAACCCCGAGGTCGACGAATTGCTCGCGCACCGGCCAGACAATGCGCGTGTCCGCCCTGGTGACGTCGATTCCCTCGTCGCCGTGCTCTCCACGCATTTCGAGCGGTTTCGCCGGACGCGCGCCCTGCCCACGCCCGTCCCAGCGCCGAGCGAGTTCTCCACCGAGACGGCCGCGGACCGGTTCGCCGCCATCCTGGATCGCGTGATGCGCGGCTGAAGCTTGCCAAGCCTTTTTCGGCCGTGGTATGAAGGCGCATGATCACCCGCCTTCAGCTGGGGACCTCGCGATTCGAGTTCTTCGAGCCACACGTGCTCGACACCTTCCTCGACAAGTCGTGGATGCATTATGGCGACGCCGACCCCGTCGGCCGCACCCCCGTCATCGAGTATCTACTCGAGAACACCCCGCGGCAGATGGTGATCCGAAACTATCGCAAGCTCTGGCGGCGCGTGACCCGGCCCGGGGAGCCCGCGTCGGCTCTCTACGCGCGGACGAACTTCTCCTCCTGGAGATTCGAACGAGGAAGCCGCCTCGGCTTCGAGGAAGGCGCCCTCCACTTCGTCTTCTCGGAGCACTTCTTCGAGCACCTCTTCTTCGACGACGCGATGGCCCTCTTCGTCGAGTGTTTCCGGGTACTCGCCCCACGAGGCGTCATTCGCACCGTGGTGCCCGACGCAGATCTCCGCCGAGACGAAGGCCCAGAGCCGCTCGGCTTCCCGAGCCGACTCTTGCCCTGGGATCACCCGGCCAAACACAAGACGCGCTGGTCGGTATACATGCTCAGCGAAGCATTACGCCTCGCCGGCTTCACCCCCGTGCCCCTTCGTTACTGGGACCGCAAAGGCACTCTCATCGAAAAGGATCCCGCCTCCCTCGGGGACGTTTACGCCGAGACACCCGAACGAAAGCTCGTGGGTGATCTATCCTTCTTGCGCCGCCCAAGGTCGCTCATCGTCGACGGAATCAAGCCAGCCGCATGACGCCGCGCCCTTGCGAGCGCGGCCTCCTTCGTCCAGCGTGATTTCCGTCGTCAGTCTTTACGATACATCGTCACGACGCAGGCCCCGCCGAGGCCCAGGTTGTGCTGGAGGGCGACCTTGGCCCCCTCCACCTGGCGCGCTTCGGCCGTGCCGCGCAGCTGCCAGACGAGCTCCGTGCATTGCGCGAGGCCCGTCGCTCCGAGCGGATGGCCCTTCGAAAGCAGCCCGCCCGAGGGGTTCGTCACGTACTTGCCGCCGTACGTGTTGTCCCCTTCCTCGATGAACTTCTCGGCCTCGCCTTCCTTGCAAAGACCAAGCGCCTCGTACGTCACGACCTCGTTCGCCGTGAAGCAATCGTGCAGCTCCACCACCTGCACGTCCGAAGGCCCGAGCCCCGTCTGCTCGTATACCTTGTCGGCTGCGGCCTTCGCCATGTCGTAGCCGATCATCTTGATCATACTGTCGCCGAAGCTCGACGCGTAATCCGTCGTCATCGCCTGGCCTGCGATGTAGACCGCGTTCGAGATGCCCTTTTTTCGGGCAAACTCGTCCGAGCAGAGGATCGCCGCCGCCGCGCCGCAGGTCGGCGGGCAGCATTGAAAACGCGTCAGCGGGTCGAAGACCTCGGGCGAGGCCATCACCTGCTCCAGCGAAAGCACCTCGTTGAAAAGCGCGTACGGGTTTTTGCTCGCGTGCTTGCGTGCCTTCTCCGAGACCTTGCCGAACGTCTCGCGTTTCGTCCCGTACTTCCAGCGGTATTCGCGCGCCGCGCCGCCGAACATCTGCGCCGTCGGCGGCGCCTGGTTGAAGCCCTGCACGCGGTTCATCACGTCCGCGTGTTTGTCGATCGGGCTCGTCCGGTCGCCCCACTTCGAGCCGAGCGCGCCCTTTTCCATCTGCTCGAACCCGACCACGAGCACGCACTCGGCGAGGCCCCCCTCGATGGCCTGGCGGCCGAGGTAAAGCGCGGTCGAGCCCGTCGAGCAGTTGTTGTTCACGTTGATGACGGGGATACCCGTCAGGCCGACCTCGTAGACGGCCCGCTGCCCGCACGTGCTGTCGCCGAAGACGTACCCCGCGTACGCCTGCTCGACGTCCCCGTACGCGACGCCCGCGTCCGCGAGGGCCGTGCGCGCCGCCTTCGAGGCCATCACGTTGTATTCTTCACTGGCGCCCGGCTTCTGGAACTTCACCATCCCGACGCCGATGACGTTGACTCGCCTGCCCATGTGAGCCTCCTTCTGCAATCTGGCGCGAGCGCGCGCGTTAACCCAAGAGCCCCTTCAAGAAGTAGAGGCGGTTCGACGCGACCCGCACGTCGCCGTCCACCCGCATGCGGCCCGTTTGATAGAGCCGCACCTCGTTCTCCGTGCCCTTGACGAGCCCGACGAAGTCCTCGGTCGAGAGCGTGAGCACCGTCGTCGGTTTCGCCGCCCGACCGGCCGCCACCGTGGCCTTGCCACCCGTGAGATCGACGTGCCAGTCGCTCTCGGGACCGGTCAAACGTAGCTCGATCACCGCGTCGACTTCCTTGCCGAGCTCGGGCGTCTTCGCGAGCCGCTCCTTCAACGCTTCGAAGATCGCCGCCGCGCCGGGACCTTTGGGCGCCGCCGCCGCCTGCGGAGCCGCCTCGGCTTTGACCTCGCCGCTCTTGGCCTTCGCCTTGTGCGCCGCGATTGCTGCCTTGGCCTGCTCGGGATCAATCTTTTTCATGAAGCCGAGCTTCTGCGAGGCCATCACGTTGCCCGTGATCTTGAGCTTGCCCTCGAAGTAGAGCTTTTGCGGATCGGCCTGCCCCGTGGCCATCGCGAGCCAGTCCGAGGCCGAGATCTCCAGCACCGTGTCGGCC
>JANMGF010000330.1:0-17209 GCA_031374535.1 Polyangium sp. (in: bacteria) | reverse complement strand
CGAAACGCCCTCGTCCTCGCTCCCTTCCTCCTGCTCGCCGCCTGCGGCGGGGGCGGCACCCCGGACCCCAAGACGCCGGCCGGGGCGTCCGCGGAGGGCGCCGCCAAGCCGCCCGAGTGCGACGCGGTCGGGGCGCGGATGAAGGCCGTCGACGATCGACCGGAGGCCAAGGGCCCGGCCGATGAAATGCGCTCGCTCGCCGGCGCGCTCGAGCGGCTCTCCGGCGATCTGAAGAAAGAGCCGGTCGAAACGCCCGATCTCAAGACCGCCGTGGACGAGCTCGCCGCCGAGGCCGCGAGCTTCGGCGGCCAGGTGAAGTCGATGGCCCCGACCTTCGACGAGATGGAAAAGATCACCGAGTCCCTCGGCGCGTGGGAAAAGAAGGTCACGTCCACGGCGAACGAGTTCGACGCCGCGTGCAAAAAAGGGCCCGAGGCCGAGTGCGAGCGCATCGGCAAGGAGCTCCAGACGATCCCCCGCCTCCAGGGGGAGAAGTTCGCCGAGCACGCGGCGGCGCTCGAGAGCTTCATCGCCGCTATGGACAAGCTCAGCGTCAAGGACGCAAAGCTGAAGTCGAGCCTCGGGGCCATGCTCGGCGCGCTGAAGGAGGGCATCCCCCCCATGCGTAGGCTCTCGTCCCTGCTCGCCGAGCCGAAGAAGCTCGATCCCGCGGGCGCGGAGCTCAAAGCCAAGGTGAACCGCGTCCGGACGATCTGTGGATTGCCGCCGAAGGAGTGATCCTCGGACGCGCATCACCTCGCCATTCGATGTCCGCGCCCGCTCTCGCCCAGGATACGCCCGCGAAACCCTCGGGGCTCCGCGCCCTCCTCGCCCTCGATCTCCTCGACAATCGATACCCCGCGCTCCACGGCCTGCGCGTCCTCGCGATCGTCACCGTCGTCCAGTACCACGTGACGTGGATCTTCTGGGGCGAGCAGGGGATCCCCCTCGATCGGGGCTTCGTCGACGGCTCCCTCCTGATCTTCTTCGGGATGGATCTGTTTTTCCTGCTGAGCGGCTTCCTCATCGGATCGATCCTGCTCCGCTCCCTCCAGAAGAGCGGCACGCAGGACCTACGCCGCTTCTACCTGCGCCGCGTCCTCCGCACGTTTCCCTCGTACTACGTGGTGCTCACGGTCCTCGCGCTCGCGCTCCCGCTCACGGCGATGCAACGCGCGCGCTTGCCGTACGAGTACTTCTACCTGACGAACTTCGTCTCCCTGCACCGGCCCGACATCCTCATGTTCTGGGGCTGGTCGCTCTCGCTCGAGGAGCAGTTTTACCTCACGGTCCCGCTGCTCTTTTTCGTGCTGCATCGCCTGCGGAGCGAACGCGCGCGGATCGGCCTCCTCGCGCTCCTCTGGCTCTCGGCGCTCGTCGTGCGGCTCGTCATCTACTACCGCCACGCGCCCTGGAACGATTTCATCCTCTACGGCGCGCTCTACTTCCGCACCTACACGCGCTTCGACACGCTCGTCGCGGGGATCCTCCTCGCCTTCGTGCACCAGCGTCACGGCGATACCGTCGCCCGCTTCCTCGCGCACCCGTTCCACCGCGCGCTGCTCGCGTTGCCGGCGCTCGCTTGCTTGTGGCTCTTGCTCCAGCCCGCCATGTTCGGCGAGGAGCACGTGCAGCTCGTCCACGTCTTCGCCTGGGGCACCGTGACGAGCCTCATGTACCTCTGCGCCCTGCCGCTCCTGCTCCACGGCGACGGGTGGATCCACCGCGGGCTCTCGGCGCCCTTCTTCCGCCGCGCCGCGACGCTCGGCTACGGCGTCTATCTCGTGCACATCCCGATCATCGATCACGTCGTCCTGCCCGCGGCGAAGGCCCTCCACGCGCGGCGCATATCGCTCTTGTTCCTATGGCCCGCGGCCCTCGTCGCGACGCTGCTGGCCTCGTTCCTGATCGGCTACCTGATGCACGTGCTCATCGAGAAGCCTTCGTTGCGGCTGCGGGAGCGGTTTGCCGGCTAGGGATCGAACGGCTTGCCAAACCCTCGCTGCGGCAGCTCCACGAAGGAAAAACCCTTCCGATCTTCGGTGATCCAGGTGAGCGACGGCGACGCGAGATCCCGATCGAGCTCGAACCGCGCAGACCGCGGCCCCCGAGGACCGACCTCCAGAACCGTCGCGCGCACGCCGGGCACCGTGAAGACATCCCCCGGGGCGATGGGCGCGTCGCTGCCCCGGAAAAGCGCGCCCGGACCCATCGGGAAGAGGCTCTGGCCAGGAGGCACGACGACGTCGATCGTACGCGCGTCGCGGCGCAGCACGAGCGCGTGCCCCGCCTGCGCGAGGATTCGCCAGCGCGCGGGCAAACGGCCCCGCTCGTCGAGGGCAAACGGCAGGAAAAACGCGCTCGCCATGCAGCGGATCACGAACACCTCGGCGCTCTCGGGCGACGTCATCCGCGCGCGTAGATCCGCCGAGTGCCGCACGAAATCATCCGCGGCCTTCTCTTGCCTTCGCCCCATGAGCCACGCCGTCCCGGGGCCATGCACGAGGTGCACGAAGCCAAGGAGCACGGCGACAAACCCCGTCAGCTGCGCGGCGCGTCCGCGGATTGCGTCCACACGCGGGGCTGAAAACCAGGCGTGTTCGAGGATCATGCCGACCGCGGGCGCGATGCCGAGCAAGCTCGCGCCGAGCACACGCGGCGAGGGCACCACGGCGAGCACCGGCAACATCGCAAGCAAGGATCCGAGCAGCATCCACGCGACACGCGGACGGCGCGCCTCGTCCTGCGCGGCGAACGCGCGCCGCAACGAAACGAAGAGCAAAGGCGCACCGACGAGCATGATCGCCGCGAGCAGAAAGGCCGACGTATCGGGCCGCAACGTCTCGTCGTCGAGCGAGAGCCATCCATCGGCGAGCAGCGTGACGAACCTCCGCGGAGCGGCGCGCAGGAACGATCCCGTCTCGCGAAACGGATCCGTGTAGAAGCCCGATCCGAACGAGCCATACCCGAGCGAACGACGCACGAAGAGGTACGCCGCCGCGGGCACCACGAAGGTCGAGACCACGGCCACGCGCCGGAAAAACCCTTCGCGACGACCCACGATCTCGAGGGCGAGCACGTATCCACCAAAGCAAACCGCGTACTCGCCCGCGAGGAGCGCCAGCGTGAAGAGCAGCAACGAAAGCGCGCCGTCGCGGAGCCTCCGTTCCTCGCGCCATCGCACGTGCGCCGAGAGGCCCGCGATCCCGAACGCGAGCGAGAGCAACGCCTCACGGTTGGCGAGCCAGGCCAGCGGGATCGCGTGGCAAGGCGCGAGCGCGAAAACGATCGTGGCGATCGTCGCGGCCCGCGGCGCGAGGGCCCGCAGAAAAAGCGCACGCGCGCCGAGCACCATCGCCGCCCACCAGGCGAACGAGTGCAGGTGCATCGCCAGAGGAACACCACCCAACGCTTGATGTTCGGCCCAGCGGAGCACACTCGCGAGCGGCCGGAAGAAGCGGATCTGGAGCTCGGGATGCGCCCACCAGGGCAACATGCCGCGCTCGATCAGGCTCTGTCGGTCGCCGTCGTTGATGAAGTCGTAGAGGTCGAAGGGGCCACGCTTGCCGGGAAACGTCCCCTCGATCATCGACGCCTGGAGGTAATCGTCGAGCAGGAAGGGCGTACGCAGGGCCGGCAGAAAGACGATGACGCCGAGCAGCAAAACCAGCGCGAGGCCAAGCCAGACGCGCCGACGCGGTGTCCACGCCGGGCCACGAAGAGGTAGTTGTGGAAGACCCGGCATTCGGGTACTCTCACACCACAAACTCGTGAAATACGCTAGCGTCACCTGGTTGGTCCTCGGTCTCCTCGCAGTGGGCTTTACCGCATGCGCGACCTCCGAGCGTCCGGAGTTCGGCAACCAGCCTTCGGGCGGGGACGGCGGCTACGGCGGAGACGACGGCAGCGGCGGCAACGGCGGCAACGGTGGAGCCGGCGGTGGCTCGCAAAGCAGCTCCTCCTCCAGCAGTGGCGGCGGGCAGACGTGCGCCCCGCAGTGCAACACGGACGCCGACTGCGCGAACAGCTGCCCGGCGGCTCCGCCCAACGGCGCCAACTGCTGCGACGTCGCGACCAACACCTGTTACACCGTCGCGTCCGCCTGCCCGGCCTCGCAGCCGGACGGCGGAACGCCGATGTATTGACGGTCCTTTTCGCGAGGACACGTCAGAACCTTCGATCGACCCGGACGGCGATCGTGGGCCCGAGCCCCCAGGCGGCGCCGCGGCACGGCGCGATGTCGCCGTACTGGCACGGAAAACGATCCACCACCCAGACGGCGCCTGCCGACGCTCCGATCGCGAGCGTGCCCGGCCCGCCGTTGCCCACGACGAACTGCCGCACACCGAGGGTCGCATACGCCCAGAGGTCGACCCCGTATCCGCCGTCCAGCGTGAGGGCCAATCGTCGGGTCACGGGGACGTCGAGGCCCCCCGTCAGGTGCGAAAACGCGAACTGGGCCTGCTGCGTGTAGTAGTTGCGGATGAGCGAGTGCCCGAGCTCGAGGCGCAGGTTCAATCCGTCGAGGCTGCCGAGCCGCAACGCCGGCGCGACGGAGAGCCCGCTCGGGCCGAAATACTGCAATCGCCCCCCGATCCCGAGGCCGACCTCGACATAATCGCTGGAGAAGGCCGCGCGTAATCGCGCATGTACGATGGTGCCCGGACCTTCGGGGACGAGGACAAACGCGAAGGGAGAGAGCTCGAAGCCGACCTTCAACGGTTTGTCGAAGAAGTATTCGACCGAAACATCCCCGAGCGCGCCCCCGCCCGGCCCGATCATATTGAAGAACGGGCGCACCGTGCCCTGCACGCGGACCGTCTGGCGCGCGAGCGGCGGGAGCATCAACGATCGTTTGGCCCCGGAATCGTCCGCCTCGCCCTCCTTGGCCTCCGTGGGCGCGGCGCACGCGAGGACAACCGCGAGGACGGCCCCGCGCCACGCCTTCACCCCGACGATCCTTTTCATCCGAAGACCCTCGCGACCTCGAGCTCCTCGGCGTGACGGAGCAACGAAAAAAGCCGCTCCTCGTGCGAGCGCGTGTCGATGAGAGGAAGGGGAATCGTCCCGGCGCGCAGGGCCGCGTCGATCCCCGGTTGGCTGGTAAAACGAAAGCTCACCCGCTCCACGTGCCGGCGATCGATCTCGAGCCGCGGAAGCTTACCCATGGGCCCCGGCGGTACACCGACCCGCTCGGGATCGATACACGACGAGAGATCCGCCGCCGCGTCCATCCGTGCCCCGAGGCTATCGATGCCGAAACGGGTCCGCAGCGTGGCCGCGATCGAGACGTGTTCGAACACCGTGGAGACGACCGCGCCGCGGCGAACGGAGGGGCCCACCACGAGCGTCGGGACGCGGAAACCGAGCTGACGGAACGCCGGGCGAGGGTCCTTCGTGGTCGGCGGGACAACGTGGTCGAAGAACCCTCCATACTCGTCGAAGGTGACGACGAGGAGCGAGCGCCCCCATTGCGGGCTCTCCTGCATCGACCGCACGACGCTCCCGAGGAGCGCCTCGCCGAGGGCCAGGCTATGCGGCGGGTGGAGATCGGAGGACCAGAAATCCGGATCGACGAGCGAGAAATTCGGCAGGCTGCCGGCGCGGGCGTCCTGGAAAAACGTCTCGATCCGCGTCGCGGCCATGGGCTCGTTGCCCCCGAGGGGCCTGCCCCGGAAGGCCGCGTGATACCAGTGCGCCGGCCCCGCGGTATAAGCCTTCGACGACCAGCAGCCCTTTCCGAGCTTCTCCCAGATCGTCGCCGGCCCGTCCGTGATCGAATCGTTGGTGGTCAAACCTTCACTCGTCGCGGCGTGAAGGAAAAACCGGTTCGGCCAGGTCGGGCCCAGCACCGAGGAGAACCAGCGATCACAGACGACGTACTGATCGGCCAGCGCGTAAAATAGCGGGAGCTGGCTCCTGTCGTGGAACGTCATCGCGTCCCGCATACGCGTCTCGGACGGCGCGTTTGCCCGGACGAACCCGTCGTTGCGCCCCTCGGCGAACGCTGCGTGCGCCGCGTCCCAGGTGTGCAGCGGGCCGTGATGTTCACAGGGCTTCTCCGCGCGTTGCATCACGATCGAGGTGCCATCGTCGCCCTCGTTCGCCTCCGTCCCCCGGAGCCCGTCGATCACGCCCCGCGCGGGGTAATCGGGATCGAGCGCCAGCGCCCCGAAGAAGTGGTCGAAGGAGCGGTTCTCCATCATCACGACCACGATGGTATCGATACCAGCGAGCAATCGCCGCGCAGTCATGGCGCCGGTCTCGTCGAAACCAGGTCCCACGGGCGGCGCCGCGGAGCCGGATTCACAATGATTGGGCCCCGGCAAACACCCGCTCCCGAGCGCCGCGGCCCCGATCCCGACGCCGAGCTGCTTCAGCGCCGTGCGGCGCGAGACCTGCCCCGGATCCGACAATCCCCGTGATGAATCGCGTCGTCGTGCCATCTCGAGCTCGCGCCATCATCACCAGGGCGATCGAGGCCGAGCAAGCGCAATCCTTCGGCAACGATAATTCGAGCCGCGAGGAATTGGCGGGATTCTGGGGAGCGTGTGACGGCGCGACGGGGCTCGGCGAACAACGGGTCAGGTCGAGCCGCAGATTCCCGGAATGCCGGAGAGGGTCTCCAGGTTCTCGGCCTCGGCCACGCACGCTGTCGGGACGGCTCGTTCGTTCATGAACCGGCCGAGCGACTCCTCGAGCGCCGGCAGGAGGAGCCCCCGCTCGCTCCCCAGCGCGCAATACGCGGGACGTGGCGCGGAGAGGCCGAGCCCGTGCGATGGGCAGCCGACGAGGCCTGCGGTATCGATCCCCGCGAGCGCCGCGCTTTGCCGGGCAAACTCGAGCCAGGTCACGGCGCCCTGGTTGGCGAGGTGCCAGAGCCCCGATTCCCCGTCGATCAGGAGATCAAGCGTGGCATTCACGAGGTCGGGCACGTAGGTCGGCGACACGACGAGGTCGTCCGCCGCGCGGAAGCTCCCCGTCTGCGCGAGCGCCGTGATGGCTTTGAACACGAAGTTGTGCTCGTCCCAGGGCCCGAAAAAGGCCGCCGAACGGATCACGAGGGCCTCGGGGTACGTCGCGAGCGTCAATCGCTCGGCGTGCGCCTTGCTTTTTCCGTACACGTTGAGCGGCCCCACGCGATCACTCTCCACGTAGGGTTTGCCCTGCGCGCCGTCGAAGACCAGATCGGAGGAGAACGTGACGAGCTTGATCGAATGTTCCCTGCACGCCTGGGCGAGGATCGTCGGACCCATGACGTTCTCGCGCCCGCAACGCAGCCAATCCCGCTCGGCGTCGTCGACACGCACGTAGCCGGCCGCATTGATCACGGCCCAGGGCGACAGCTCCGCGAGAAGCTGTGAGACATCATCCAGATCGGCGATATCCATTTCCGTGCGCCCGACGAGCCGGTAGGGGAGCCCGCGGGCCGCGCAGACGCGCCCGAACGCCACGCCGAGCGTGCCGGCCCCGCCCGTGATCAAAATCGGCCGCGCCTTCTCGTAGCGTGGTTCTCGCCCCGGCTCGGCGCGCGCCGCCACATCCAGCGGATAAAGAGTCCGCTCGGGCCTGTCCCACCATCCCGGTACTGCCAGGGCGGGGTGCTTGGGCTCTTGCCCTCGCGAAAAATCCCGCACGAGCGATGCGAGCGCGGTGGGGCGCGGCGTGGGGCCACGCACGTCGAAGGCCCCTGGCTCGTAATGGTTTCCCTCGCGCGTCACGAGGACATTCCAGTCGAACGAGCCGAGAAGGGCCCACGCCGTGACGGCGCGGACGTCCATCCCTTCGGCGCGGGCCTGCTCGGCCGCTCGATACGCCGCGACAAACCACCGCATCTGCTCCTCGCGGGGCCCGCCGAGGTGCGCCTCCGTGATCGCCAGGGGAATGTGGTACCGCGACCAGAGGGTCCGGAGGAGCCCGAGATGGCCGCAGATCCCCTGCCCCGCGACCCGCACCGATTCGACGTCGGCATAGGCGTGCCGCCCGTTGCCGCCGTGATGACAGGCAGGATACCCCTCGAACCTTTCGTCGAGGAAACGATCACTGGTCACATAATAATTGACGCCGATGATGTCGGGCGGGCAGGTCTCCCGGCGAAAAAGGGCGAGCTCCTCTTCCTTCACGCCGCGCCCGAGGAGCCATTCGTAAAGCGGGTGCCCGCGGCCGATACGCCCGGTGAGCAGATCGATGGCGATCATCCGCCGCTCGTTCTCGTAGGCCGCCTGGTAGGCGAGCGTCGGGGTGCTGGTCGTCAGGCCGAAATCTTCGGTCTGCACGAGAAGGGCGGCAGGGTTCACCTCGCGTACGGCGCGCATGGCGAGGACCGTGGCCCGCAGCTCCCCGAGGAGCGCCCGCAAAAAACACCCGTCGTCGCGGCCGTGAGGATACCAGATCCCATAAAGGCCGCTGAACCGGGCCGTCGTGAGGGGCTCGTTCACGGGCGTATACGCATCGACCCAAGGGTACCGCTCGGCCACGGCGCGGGCGAACGCCGCGAGGCCCTCGGGAAACATCGAATCGACGAGGCTCGTATGTTTGGGGCCACTCCCGTGATGGACGAGCCCCACGATCGGCCGGATCCCGAGCTCGCGGAGCCGCGAAAGGCGCGCGTCGCACCACGACCAGTCGGCTTTTGCGAGCCCCTCCGGCGCGACGCGCTCCCAGAGCACCGGATAACGCAGGGTCCGCACCCCGAGCGCCGCGAAACGATCGAGATCCTCCCTTCGATCCTCGTGCCCATTGCGACGGATCTGGTCGAAGAACCGGTCCCCGACGCGATTCACCGTGCACTCGATCCCGCCCCAGATCTCGAGCTTCGCCTCCATGGGATACGTTTTCCCCGTGCTTATGCCGCCGTCGCCAGGGTCGCCTGCTTGCGCGGGAGCCCGCGGAGCTTCGCGTAGAGCGTGAGCGCCTGCGCGACCACCTGGTCCATGTTGTAATACCGGTACGTCGCGAGCCTGCCGACGAAATGGACGTTCGGGGTGGCCCCGGCGAGCGCCTCGTACTTCCGGTAAAGCTCCGCGTTCTCGGGCCTCGGGATCGGGTAGTAGGGGTCGCCCTCGGCGCGCGGGTATTCGTAGACGAGGCTCGTCTTCGCGTGCTCTTGCCCCGTAAGGTACTTGAACTCGGTCACGCGCGTATAGGCGTGCTCGTTCGGGTGGTTCACCACGGGCGCCGGCTGGAAGACCTCGACGTTTTTCGTCTCGAACTGGAACTCGAGGGACCGGTACGGGAGCCGGCCGTAACAATCATCGAAATATGCGTCGATGGGCCCCGTATAGATGACTTGATCATGCGGGATCGCGTGCTCCACCTCGCGGAAATCCACGCCGAGCATCACCTTGATGTTCGGGTGCTCGAGCAAACGCTCGAACATCCGCGTGTAGCCGTGGAGCGGCATTGCCTGGTACGTGTCGGTGAAATACCGGTCGTCGCGGCTCGTTCGAACGGGGATGCGGGCGGTCACCGAGGCGTCGAGCTCGGAGGGATCGAGGCCCCATTGCTTGCGGGTATAGCCCCGAAAAAACTTCTCGTAGAGCTCACGTCCGACCTTGCTGACGATGACGTCCTCGCTCGTCCGGATTCGCTCGACCTTCTCCGCCCGCTCCGCGAAGAACGATTCGAGCTCGAACGAGGTCAGGCGGAGGTTGTAGAGGCGGTTGATGGTATCGAGGTTGATCGGGATCGGGACGTGTTGCCCATCCACGGAGGCGAGCACCCGGTGCTGGTAAGACCGCCACGCCGTGAACTGCGAGAGATAATCGAAGACCTCCCGCGAGCTCGTGTGGAAGATGTGGGGCCCGTAGCGATGGACGAGGATTCCGTCGTCGTCGTGGTGATCGTACGCATTGCCTCCCACGTGACGCCGTTTGTCGATGAGGAGGACCCTCTTGCCGGAGCCACGCGCGAGCCTCTCGGCCAGCACACTCCCCGCGAACCCTGCGCCGACGATGAGCCAATCAAACATGGATCCTCCGTGGCGTCGAAATGCACGCCGAAAGCAGCTCCTCGACCCGCGCGTAGGTATGATCCCACGACATCTCCGAGAGGAGCTCGTCGATCCGGGCCGTCCTCTCGGCCCGCGCCTCCGCGGCCTCGTCGAGGCACCTCTCGACCGCCCCCACGAAATCCTCGGGCGTGTCCGCGATATGGACGAGGCCGAGTTCGCCATAAGGACGAATCACGTCCCGGATCGACGTCGAGACGACGGGTTTGCCCGCGGCCAGGTACTCGGGCGTCTTCGTCGGGCTGATGAACCGCGTCGACGCGTTCCGCGCGAAGGGCAGGAGCGCGACGTCCCAGCCGGCGAGATAGGCGGGCAACTCCTGGTATTTCTTCATGCCGAGCCAGTGCAGGTTCGCCTTCCGGGGCAACGCCGAGGGATCGATCTTCACGATCGGGCCGAGCATCACGATCTGCCATTCGGGCCGCGCCTCCGCGACGGCCGCCACGAGATCGATATCCATGCGTTCGTCGATCACCCCGAAAAACCCGAGGCGCGGGCCCGGGATCCAGGCCTGATCCACGGGCTCGTTGCCATGCGGGAGATCACGCGCGCGGGCGAAATGCAACGTATCGACGCTGCTCGGCAAGGGATGGACGTTCGGGTGCAGGTCGCGCTTGATCTCGTAGAGGCTATGGCCTCCCGTGAGCACCACGTCGGCGCGGCGCAAGAGCTCCGCTTCTTTTTGCCGGAGCGCCGGGGGCGCGTGGGCGAACGCCGAGAGCTCGTCCATGCAATCGTAGAGGACCGCCACAGGCTCGAGGTGCTGCGTGAACGAGAGCGCCATCGGCGTGTAGTACCAGAGGACGTAATCCCGGATCGCATGCTCGGCGAAGAGCTGGGAGACCATGTCGTGCTGGATTCGCTCCCGCTCTTCCTCCCGCAGGCCCGGCGGCAGGTGTGGCACGGCAACCCATAACCCAGGCTGCACTTCCTCGACGGCGAGCCGCGTGGGCCCCTCCGAGACGATGGGCTCCTCGAGGAAAAACACGCGGCGCCTGTACGCGCACCGGGTGAGCAGATGTTGCGGGCGCTGGAACACGAAGTTCCAACGCAGGTGGGACAGACAAACGACGTCCAGATTGGCCTCCATGGGCGTTTCCGTCACACGCAGGGTCATGTGGACTCCTCCTAGATCTCTTCTTTGAGCTCTTCGTCCTCGGCAGGAGCCAACGGCTCCTCGGCTTGGAAGTCGGCGATCGCGCCCTCCTGCCGGGGTCCTTCAAGCATGATCAGGTCCATCGAGTCCGGAAGCTCCCAGAGCCTCGCCTGTCCTCGCGTCGCGGCCGCGATCTTCGCGATGGGGACCTTCGGCGTCCGGTCGGCATACAAGAGGCCGTTCGCTTCCTGGTACGTATCGGCGAACTGCGTGTAGCAAAAGCCGGAAAATACCTCGATCGAGCGAACGACCGCGAGCAGCCCTTCGTACGCGGCGCCAAACGACTCCGGCGTATCGCAACGGGAATACCCCCAGGTGTCGCCCTTGCTCGGCGCCAGCGCGATTCCGCCAAACTCAGAAAGGACGATCGGATGCTCGGCCCCTGGCGCTCCGTCGAGCACGAGCAAGCGCCCGCCGGGCCGCTCGCGCCGGAGCAGCCGCGGCCGGGCCTCCTCGGCGTGATATCGCCTCGCGATCCGCTCGGGATCGGCGTCGTAATCATGAATGCCGATGATGTCCGTCGCCACGCTCTCCCAGCCGTCGTTACCGATGACCGGCCGGGTCGGGTCGAGCGTCTTCGTCAGGTGGTAGATCGACCGAATGTAATGGCGCTCGGCGACGTTCTCCGGCAGGTTGGGCACGCCCCACGACTCGTTGAAGGGCACCCACGCGATGATACACGGATGGCTGTGATCCCTCTCCATCACGGAGAGCCACTCGCGGGTCAATCGCTCGATGGATCGCTGGGTGAACCGATACGCGCTCGGCATCTCCGCCCAGACGAGCAGCCCGAGTTTGTCGGCCCAGTAGAGATACCGGGGATCCTCGATCTTCTGGTGCTTGCGTACGCCATTGAAGCCCATCGCGCGGGCGAGCTCGACGTCCCGCCGCAGGGCCGCGTCGTCCGGCGCCGTCATCCCCGTCTCCGGCCAGTATCCCTGATCGAGGACGAGGCGGAGCGGATAGGGCCTCCCATTCAGCAGGATCCGATCGCCCTGGAGGGCGACGGAGCGCAGCGCGGTATAACTCTCGACGCGGTCGAGGATCGTACCGTCCGGCCCGAGGAGCTCCATTTCCACCTCGATGAGCGTGGGGGAGCCCGGACGCCAGAGCAGCGCGTTGCGGTAATCGTCGATGCCCGGATCCGAGAGCGCGATGCGGCGATGAACCTCGCCGGAGACCACGGCATAGGTGTCCTCCACGAGGAACGAGTCCCGGGCCGAGAGCCGGATACGAAGCCGCAGGGGCCGCTCGCCCATGCTGCCGGCCTGGATCCTCGAAAAAAAATCGAGCTCCCAGCGCTCCAGGCTCGGCGTCCAGCGCACGCTCTGGATGGAAGCGGTGGGCACGCGCTCGAGCCACACCGTCTGCCAGATGCCCGTCGTGCGTGGATACCAGATCGAATGCGGCTCGAGCTGCCAGTCCTGCTTGCCACGCGGCTTCGCGAGATCGGCGGGATCGTCCGTGGCGCGCAGGACGATCTCGATCGGGCCCGACGCGGGGATGTGCTCCGTGATATCGACCGAAAACGGCGTGTATCCGCCCTCGTGGCGGGTGACGAGCGAGCGCTGCACCCACACGGACGCCTCGTAATCGACGGCCCCGAAATGGAGGACGAGGCGCTCGCCGGGGCGGAGCGCCGGCGGATCGACGAGCCTTCGATACCAGCACGCGTCGAAGAAGAAGCCCGTCGCGTGGATACCGCTCCGGCGGGTCTCGGGCGCGAACGGCACGAGGATCGTTCGGTCCCAGGAGACCTCCCCGGGGCTCGACCAGCGCGCCTGCGGATCGATCGCGAAATCCCACGGTCCATTGAGCGATAACCAGCTTTGCCGCCGGAGCTGCGGCCGGGGATAACCATGGGCCGAGGACGCCGTGGGTTTCATGCCGCCTCTGAAAGCCGCCGGGCCGGCTCGGCATTCTGCGCAGCCCGACGGGCACGGCCGCTTGCAATGGACGCACCCCGGACGAACGTCTCGCCCCCGACGGGTGGCGGCCCTTTCGAGCGCAAACTCCCCATCGCCTCGGCACACCATATCTTCGGGGGCATGGGACGCACCTAGTGCTCGCTTCTCGGGCGGGAAGCCCCTTCACCTGGCATCGTTCCGCGGCGCCGGGCGGCCCCTCCCATCCGCGCGGTGCGGATACGCCTCGTTGTGTTTCCGCAACCAGCCCACGAAATCGAGCACGTCCGTGTTTCGCCACATCCACGAGGGGAACCGCTCGAACCCGCTCAGCGCTTCGAGTGGCTCGGTGTCCGGCCCCAGGCCACGCACGAATCGATTGATGCGATAAGCATCGGGCCAGTCGGCCTCGACCGCGACGGCGGAGAACCCCTTCTCCTCGATGAGCCGCTGCGTCAGGCGCGCCCGCTCGCGGTAGAACTCGTGCGTCCCGTGGGACGCCTCCCCGAGGAGCACGAGCGAAGACTCCCCGATCGCCTGGAGCAAACCATCATGGTCGTGGCGCGCCCCCGCGAGCGGAAGAGCGCACGCAGCCACGGTACGCGGCAGGGCCTCCTGGAACGACGCAGCAGTAACCATGCACGCGTCATGGTATGTCACGGTCGAAATCACAAGACGCCATTGACGCGCGAGCGACCGGCGATCGTCCCCTCCGCACACGATCTCCTCCGCGACGTGCGCACGTCCCTCGTCGAGACAGCGTGGCCCTCGCGAAGCAGCCCGCGCGCCCCCGCGGCGAGGCGCCTACCCCGCGCCGTACCGCGGTTCGGGCCGTAGATCCACGGGCCGGCTGCGCGCCGGGTTCCCACGATCGCACAATGTTCGCCCAAGTAAAACTTCAACATCGCGTGCAGAAACCATGTTTGTCTGGGGCTTTGGCTGTGGCATAGTCTCGGCATGCCTAGACGAAAGACGGCTGCTCCCTTCACTTCCAAGATTGGTGCCCGTATCCGCGCGCTGCGCGTCGAGCGGAACCTGTCTCTCGCTCAGCTCGCCGACGCGGGTGGTCTATCGAAAGGCCATCTCTCGAGCGTGGAGCACGGACTCGCGGCGATCACCGTCGAGACGCTCGATCGCATCGCGCGCGCGCTCGAGGCGTTGCCCATGGATCTCGTGACGTTCCCGGACGAGGAAGATCGAGGCCGGATCGCCGATCTCGTTCGCAAGCTGCCGAAGAAAGAGCTGCCGAAGTTGCGTCGCGAGATGCTCGCGCGCGCGCCGGAAGCGCCCACCCCTGCGCGCCGCAAGCCCACCACGCGCGCCTGAGACTACGGATCCCCGGGTAGCTTGGGTATTTTTTCGTAATACCTCGCGTCCGAAGGCTGCGTCGACGGGGGTGTCGGCGTGTGGACGGCGTTCGGGGGAATATGGCCGCTGGGATCGGCCTCGGGCGGCTCCGCTGGCCCGTTCGGAGGTACCTCGGGCTCGCCTCGCTCCTCGGATGTCCTTTTCTCTTTCCGCATCACGCTTGTTCTCCTTCTGCCTCGGGCGCGCCCTCTCGCGCCCCTGACGAACCACCACGATGCAGCGACCGTGCCGTCACGCCCTCGTTCCAACCGGGCGATCGGGCCCTGATGCGCCGCGAGGCGTGAGCGGCGACAAACCCGGTTTGCCAGAGAACCCGCGGACAAACGAGCTGCGCTCGGCACGTCCGTGGGCAGGTTCGTCCCGGAACGGGCACGTTCGTCCTGGAACATGGTCTGCATGCAGAACCGCCGCTCTCGCATGGGTGATCAGGGTTTGCCCGCGGACTGGGTTCGTCCCTATGAAACCGAGGCAGCGCAGGCCTTTCCGCCGCGCGTCCCGGTGACGTCCTCCAGCCTGCTCCGCGTCGGGTACGATCCCGAGACGCGCGAGCTCGACCTCGAGTTCAAGGACAACAGGCTCTACCGCTATCGCGGCGTGCCGCCGGAGGTGCACGAAGGGCTCATACACGCGCCCTCGCTGGGGAGGTATTTCCTGGCAAACGTACGCGGACAGTATCCGTGCGAGCGGCTGTGCTGAACCGCAAAGCCGCTCGCACGAGGTCACCCGCTCAGCGTGAGTCGAGGCGGAGCAAGGGCCCGCTCGCGATGGCGCTCCAGGTGAAATCGCCGCCGACCGAGTAAACCAGCGCGACGGGGATCTCGTATCGATCCAGGGTGTAGGTGATCGTCACCTCGAGGTCGTCGCTGCCCGTGACGAGCGTCTTGCACGACTCGGCGACGGCCTTGCCGTTCGACGGGCCCTTGGTCCCGCGGTTCGTCGCGACCTTCACGTCGGCGCAGGAGAATGCCTTCGCGAGCTTCTCGCGCTCGCCCTTGAGGCCGCTCTTGTATTTCGTCTCGGCAGCGCTCTTCGCGGCCTTCGCCTTTGCCTCGGAGGCCTTCGCGTCGGCCACCGCGGCGGCGTCCCCGCCGTCCACCTTCTGGAGATCCGAGGCCGCCTTTTCGTATTCGCTCGAGGCGATGTCGAAGGGCACCCGCAGGCGCCGGTCGATACCGTCGCCCTCGAGGTGCAGGTTCCACGTCACGCTGAGCTTGCGTTGCCCCTTGGTGAGGGCCGTGTCGTCCACGTAATCGGTGATCGAGGCGCTCTTCACCGTGCCGGAGAGCTCGTTCCGGGTGAAGGTCACCTCGGGCATGGCCGCAGGGACGTCCTCGCGGGTGATACCGAGCAGGCTGAGCTTCGCCTTCGCCATGTCCTGGTAGACGACCTTGTTTTCCTTGGGATACACGAGCACGTTTCCAGACGCGTGCACGAGCTCGCCCGACGCGAGCTTCACCATCTGCATCGTCATCGTCTGCGAGGGCAACTCGAAATCGAGGGGCGGGCTCTCCAGGATATCGGCCCGCGTGTACCGGATGGGATAACGGAGCTCGAGGTGCGAGAGCGGCACGACGGGCGCGTCCTTCGTGGCATCGGCGGCCGTCGTCATCGCGAGCACGTTGTACCTCGCGCCCCGGTTCCCCTCCGCCTCTTCCCGGACGGGCACGAGGGAGACGTGCCCGGACGCCTTGTCGCGAATACGCACGGAATCACCGACGAGCGCCAGATCGAACCCGCTCTGATCGAACTCGGAGGCGAACGATTTCACGAACACCTTGTTCGCCTTGACCACGATGCGGCCGCGCACCTGCGAAGGCGGCATGTCCGCGAGCACGACCGACTCGCACTCATTCTTGCGCGACATGAGCCGGATCCGCTCGCCGGGGCGCCACACGTTCTCGTTCGTCGAGCTGCTCTCGTTCCGCCACGCGGTGGGCTTTTCGCCGGTGAAGGGGTCGGCCTTCGCGTCCTCGGGGACTTTGTTGAAATGGAGCGTGTACACCGTCGAGTAAAAATCGCCCACCGAGTCGGGGGTGAATTTGCATTCGACCTCGCGGTCGCCATTGATGAAGCGCAGGATGCCCTCGAACCATACGCCGGAGAGCACCTCGCCCGTGTCGTTCGTCGCCTCGACGATGATGCCGAGGCCGTAGGCAGCATTCTGGTCGCGCGTGCTGAAGGTGCCGTTGTCGCGCACGTTCGGCATGGCGCGCTCGGACGAGAACGGGTGGAAGAGCTGAAGGTCCTTGATGGTGACCTGGATGCTCTTGGACGAGGGGGGCGTCACGGGTTTCGAGGCCCCCTCGTTGGCCGCGGCGGGCGCGGCTCCCGAGGACGCCGGCGCTGCGGCCGACGGAGCGCCGGAGGATGCCGTAGCGTTACCCCCTGCGGCGCCCTCCTTGTTGCCACAACCCATGCCGGCCGCGGTGAGGGCGGCGAGAAAAACCCAGCTCGAGCGACGAAGTGTGTCCGGACGCATTCCGGGCACGGTCTGCGAAGTGACCAGGGCTTGTCAAGCCATTTTGCGCCGAAAGAGAACTCCGTACCGGTTTGGGTCTACCGCGACCGCGCGCGGCGCCTCCGCACAACAAACCCGAGCAAGAGCGCCGCCGCTGCGGTCGGGAGGCCCGCCGGCGTGGAACCGCTCGTCCTGCAACTGCAACCGCTGCCCTCGATCACGTCATTACCGACGCCGCCGTCGGGCCCCGCGTCCCCGCCGACGCCCGTATTCGAGCCGCCCGTTCCCGTGCCACTGCCGCCCGCGCCGCCGCC
>JANMGF010000324.1:0-13818 GCA_031374535.1 Polyangium sp. (in: bacteria) | reverse complement strand
GCCTCCACCGACGGGGGCCAGCCGGCTCTATGCCGGATACAACGTGAACATGGACAACCGGGGCACCTCTGGCTTCATGAACCAGTTCCGTCCGCAGGTGGAGAAGGGGAGCTTCAGCCTTATCGAGTTCGCCGTCGCCTGCCCAGCCGCGGAGAGTGGCGTGGCTTTGACAGAGATGATCGGCGTTGTGATCTCCGTGGATAAGGCGAATCCGTTTGGATGGAAGAATCAAGCGCTCACGGACAACGAGCCGCGGCTGCATGTCGAATATGCCGTGACGAATCCGAACACCGGGAGACTGCAGTACATGTGGGACCACATGGATGGCAAGTTCGTTCGGAATCCGGCCGCGATTCGCCGTGTCAACACGCTCGTGCCCGTCTCCGAGATCGGGGGGAAACAGATCGAGCACCTCTTCGCCATCTTCCAGGATTGGCAGAACAGGTGGTGGGTCGTCTATCAAGGCGAGCTCTTGGGGTATTATCCTGGGACTTTGTTCACGACCATGAACGGTTTGAACGGGCATGCCTGCCGAGCGAGTTGGTATGGGGAGGTCTTTGGGCCGTCGCCAACGCCGCCGCCCGCGACTGAAATGGGCGGCGGAAGTTTTGCCGACACGGGGGATAAGTACGCGGCCTACGTGCGTAATCCGATGGTATACGATACCTACTGGATCGGGATGGCGGCGAGCCAGGTGGCTACCCTCGGCCACTTTGTGACGGAAGAGCCATTGTGCTACACGCGCACGGACTTCAAGCCTGGGGATACCATCTTCTACCTCGGCGGTCCGGGCATCACGAACAACAACGCGGCGTGCGTGTGGCCATGAGCATGACAAACCTTTTGCGCGTAAGAGGGCTCTGCCTCCTTTTCATAGCAGCCTGCTCGTCGGGGGAGGAACCTTCTGCGGGTGGGCGCGTCCAGCACCCCGCACAACCGGCGCCCTCCGCCATTCAATCGGCCGCAGCGCTCCCGCCGCCCGAGGCCTTCACCCTGCTCGATGAGGTGATCGCCGCGGAGTGCGCGCCCGATAAGCCCAACTTTAGGGGGCGTTCCTGGTCGCAGGATGTGCCGGATCGCGATTGCACGAAGGACAGCGAATGCGGCGACGGGTTTTGCGATCGCGGGCGCTGCGCGGCTATCTGGAGCTGTTACGACCGGTACGGCCAGCACTGCATTGATGGTCGGGCATTCCCGGGCAGTGATCATTATGGAAACCGCTGCGAAGGAGTCTGCTTTGAGGGGCGCTGTCGGTCCTGCGTATCGGATGAGGAGTGCGTGGAGAAACTCCGTGCTTTCACAGATCCTCGAGTCACGATTAAATGCAAGAAGTACCCACGATCGCCATACGATGAGCGCAGATGCGCGGGCGGGGTTCTCCCTCCCACCATAGACCGGCCCGTTCCTCGGCCCGCGGCGCCGTGACGCTCGCGGCGTGCGACCTCGGTCGGGCATCCCCGCCAGCTTGCTCGAAGAGGTCCAGCGCGCCCCGCTCATCCCCGCGCCTCTCCGCCTTGTACGCGAGCTCGAAGAGCGTGAGCACCTCGGGCGAGTAGATCCCGCTCCAGCCGCCACTGAACCCGGGCGGAGGCACATCGGGAGGTGGTGGCACGGCCCAGGCCGAAGGGGCGGCGAGCGTGATCATGAAGGCGGCGATGATGGGGAGAGGGCGGTTCATAAGACAAGCCTACACGCGCTCGCTTAGGCCGGTCAAGACGAACCCACTCCCGGGACGAACCTTGGGTTTGACCGGGGAGGGGGGGAGGGTTCGTCCATGGATCAGCGAACCTCGAGCTTGCGTCGTGTCACGATGCCCGTGGCGAGGGCCCAGGTGCGTACAGCGGCGGCAGAGAGCCCACCACTCTTGAATATCTGGATCCCTTTCTCGATGGCCACCTGATCGGACGCGTCGTCCCACGAGCGCATCCCCTGTACTCCCCTCCTCTGCTGGGGGATCTTGCGGCGGAGGAGCGTCGAGCCGATCTGCTCCATCCCCGCCCCATCGAGCAACGCCGACTCGCTGAAGCCCGCCGCCTTCCCGACGTATCCGTAATGGAGGTTGGACCAGATGTCATGGAGTTCGTCCTCATCTCCTGGACGATGTACGCAATGACAGGCGCGGCCTCGTTCGGATCGCCGCTGCGCCCGGGGATATTGAGCTTCGCACCCGCCAGGACGCGGTTCCGATCGGGGAGCTTCCGCCGGAACGCCTTGTTCGACGGATGATCATAGATCGTGTGCCAGTCGGCGATCTCGAACGTGTGGGCGACGCCCGATAGCGTGTCGCCGGCTCGTAGGATGTATTCCATGATCTGCAACCTCCTTCGGGGCGTCACGCTCCGTTGTCGGCCTCTGCGGCCGCCGCCGCGGGCTTCGTGATCTCCAAAGCGCCGAGCTTGTCCACCTCTTTGAGTGGTTTCATCACGTCGGCGAACGACGCGAAGATGCGGTGGAGCTCACCCGCTGTCTGCGCGATGGAAGCGAATTCCGGCAGGAACTGCTCGCGGCCGTTCCCGTGGACCCAGAGCCGCTGTTGCAAAACGACCATTTGCATGGCGCGATAGGCCTGCACGGCCTCGGGCATGCCGGCCTGCTGCAGGGAGGCCAGGAATTTCTCGAGCCCCTCGGCGGTGGACGTGAGCGATTCTTTGAGGTTCTTCTCGACCTCGTCGCTCGTGGGTGGACGTGGACGCGACTTCTCTTGCGGGGGCCTCCGTGCAGGCGGGGCCTTCGCGGGCCTCCGCGGAGAAAACTCGTCCAGGCTCGGTCGTTCGGTTCTCTTCGTTGTCACGGCAGCGGCACTTTCTTCGATTCGCTGATGGCCACGTCCAGCATGTTGAGTAACTTCGCCATGCCGGGAGACACGGGCGACTGCTCCAGCTCCAGAGAGATGTTGAGGTCGTAGCTCGCAGTGGTCGTGTTGCTGGTGCTGCTCGCGGACACCACGCTCCCGCGAAACTGCACCTGCGGCTCGCCGAACATGCCGTTCCCCTCGGCGCTGCCCTCGGCCTGGTCCGAGGTCGTCTCGGTGAAGGCGTCGGTGATCTTCGCGGTGAACGCGACCTTGGCCGTGCTGACGCGGATCCCAGGGATCGGGAAGAGCGCCAGCAGCGGGATACGCGCCACGAATTGGGCGGGATTGCCGTTCTCGTCGGGCTTGGTGTAGCCAAACTCCACCATGCGGAGCTGGCCCACGTCGAGCGCCGAGCTGCCCGGTGGCGCGTCCGGATCCTTCTGGAAGCCGACCCGCTCGATGAACTCGATCGCGGTCCGCGCGGCATTCGCCTCGGCCTGTACGATGGCGCTGACCGGCGCACCGATGATGTCGCTCAGCGGCAAACTCTTCAGATCTTTGACTCCGTTGGCCATTTCTTTGCTCCTCTCCGGCGCGTCACTTGTGCGTGAGTTTGGACACTGAATTGCCCAGCTTGTCCTTCACCGTCGTCCACTCGTAGTTCTCGACCACGAACGTGAGCTTGACGTTCGACATCACGTGGCTCGGCAGGGAGAAGATCTGGTCCTTCTTCACTGCGATATCGAGATCGAAGAAGGACGTGAGGGCAAGGTCGATCGCGAGCTGTCCGGCGGGCGCCTGCGCCTCGCCCCAGGCCGTCGCTGCGATGAGCACGGCCTTCGTGAAGTCGACGCCGGTGGTGTATGCGGTGACCTGGTATTGCGACAGGACAGCGTTCAGCGCCGTCGTTGTCTGCGCCTTCCACGTGATGGATCCGTATTTCTTCGGGTTGGTATTGAGCTCCGCCCACGCCACAGCGACGTTGTTCGTCAGGTACGTCTCGAGCTGTGCCCGCATGGCCTCCGCGGCCGCCTGGGCGTACACGCCGCCCGCACCGAAGTAGCTCCTCAGCGGCTGGAGCGCGGCGTCGGGGGACGCCTGCGTCGGCTTCGCCGGGATCGACAAGATCGTGTCCACATAGGCCGGTAGGCTCGCGACCAGGCTCTGGAGCGCGATCTGGTTGGTGTCGACGGCCTTCTGCACGGTGTCCAGGATCGACACCTTCAGATCGATGTCCGCCTGGCGGATCTCCGTCCGCGGCACAGGGTAAGACTTGAGCTGGTCGTCATTGAGGTAAGCCTGGCTCGCTTGCGCCGAATATACGTCGGACTGGATCCGAGCCATCGTGACGCCGCGCATGAGAGCGCCGACGATATCAGAGATTCGTACCATGGTTTTCCCTCGTGGGTGCCAATGTTGAAGTCTTGTGAATGCGTCGAATCAATGGAAATCAGAATACGACACGTAAAATGAGCCTGCCGCGGGCCGTGGCGCTCGCCCCGCTCACGTCTGCGTGTGCGACGAGCACCTTGCGGTCGAGCGTGTCGAGCCTCCTTTGCGCCTCGTCGAGCGGGATCGGAGCCTGGCCCACGACCACCTCCGGGGGTTCCATCGGCAGCCCGTCGGCGGTCGCGAACGCGACGGAGATCTCGACGTCGCGGAGGAGAAGAGGCGGCCCCCCGTCCGGCGCCTCGGTGAGAGCGTCGCGCACCCGCGTGATCTGGTAGAGCACGTAGGAGCCGATGCGTTTGAGAGGTATTGCATAACCCATCTGTCTTCACCTCGTTGCCGGACGGAGACCGCCCGCGCGGATCGGTCGCATTTCCTCGCAGGTTATTCACCTGCGCGTCGCGCGATCGGCCGCGCCGTAGCGCTCAGCTCTGCTCGGTATCGCGGACGGCCGCCTCGAGCATGTCGAGGATCTTCGCCATGCCGCCCGGAATCTCGGCCTGCACCGCACGCACCTTCACGGTCATGCTGTAGTCCTGCGTGGATGAGGTCTTGGTCGACTTGTCGTTCTTGGATGCGACGGAGCCGCGGAACTGCACCGGGCCCCACTTGCCGGCGACGCTCAAGTTGACGTTGAGCGAGCTGGTTTCGTCCCTGGTGACCATGTCGGAGAGCTTGGCCGAGAAGTCGATGAGGACCTCGTCGATCCTGAGGTACGGGACCGGCACGATCGCAAGGATAGGGACCGACAAGATGAAATCTTTCGTCTCACCGTCCGCGTTCGTCTTCTTGTACTTGAAGTTGACTTCAATCGCCTCCTTCATGAGCGGCTGGCCCGGTTCCACGCTCTGACCGCTCGGCGTCGTGAACCCGACCTCATTGATGAACTTGATGCAAGTCATCGCGGCTTTGGCCTGGGCGTCGACCGCGGCCGAGAGCGGTCCGCCGATGAGGTTCTCGAATGGAATACTGTTCAGTGCCTGGATGCCATTCATACGACACTCCTTTGACGCCAGGGGAGCACAAGGAATGATCCCCGGCGTATGGCAACCCTATCCGGGGGTCCTCGAATGTCAAATGTGCCCGGACATAAAATGTCCTGTTGTGGGACACGGATCCGCGTCCACGTCAAATGATTTCGGCGGCGTTTGCCATAAGCAGGCGCTCCTGTCGGCACGGCTTCGAGCAGGCGTCAATGCGCGTCGTCGAGGGCTGACATGGATGGTCTCATGGCCGCCGTCCGCTTCCCGTATCCCCCCCACGGTGGGAAGCGGAAGCCAGAGGTCATCACCCTGTTGACAACGGCGGCCAGACGAGGGTGTGTGAACTCGTGAGGATGGATGAACCTGCATCGATAGAGGTCCTCTGAACATCCATGATCGACGCCCCCCGTCATCCAGCGCCGCGGCGACCGTCCACGCGATCCACCGTGCCTATGCTCGCGCTGCTCGTCACGCTCGGGGCGACGGCGTGCAAGCAGCGGAGCCCCGGGCCGACTTCCGGAGCACCGACCGCCTCGTCGAGCGCTCCTGTTCCGGCCACCTTGCCCGAGCCTCACGCGTCGGCACGCGCCGAGCCGCCGCGACCGCTCACGGCAGCGTCTGGAATCGTGAACCTCGCCGTGCCGGGATTCCCCACGGCCGTGGTATCGCTGCCCTTGGGGGCGACATCGCGCCGGCCGGTCGTGATCGCAGCGCACGGCAATTACGATCGACCGGAATGGCAGTGCAACGTATTTCGCGAGTTATTCGCCAATCGGGCGTTCGTCTTGTGCCCGCGTGGTGTGGCTCGGCCTGACTCGCCTGGGCCGGACGACGTGCGTTTCACCTACGAGAGCAACGCGACGCTCGAACGCGAGATCGACGCGGGTCTCACGGCGCTCGCGGCAGAATATCCGGATCATGTCGATCCGGGTCCGGTGGTGCATGCGGGTTTTTCCCTTGGCGCGATCCAGGGCGTCGCGATCGCAGGCCGCCGCCCGGCCCGTTCGCCCAGGCTCGTACTCATCGAAGGTGGACATGCGTCGTGGAAGCCCGAGGTGGTGAATGTTTTTGCGGCGGGTGGCGGCGCGCGCGTGCTCTTCGTATGCTCGCAAGTGGGGTGCGAAAAGGATGCGCGCTGGGCAGCGGCGAGGCTTGGAAAGGCCGGGGTTCCGACGCGCATCGTCAAGAGCGCGGACGTAGGGCATCGTTACGATGGGCCCGTCGCGGAGGCGCTGCGAAAGGCGCTCGATTGGGTGCTCGAGGGGGATATTCGTTTTGGCGAGGTAGATGCCGGGCGATGATGAACAGAGCGCGCCCTCCTCCCCCCTCCCACCAACCCGAGCAAGAAACCGTCGGGCAGAAAATTCCTCCCCGGGTCGTCTCTTTCCCCGTGCGGTCGTCGCGACGCACACGAGAACCCGAACCCGCCCCTCATGAAGGAGGATTTCTCATGCAATCGCCCACCAAGATCACTCGCGTATCGAAGTGCCTCGATCTCGCCAGCTATTCCGCTTGTATGCTCGGGAAGTTCACTTCCCACCCCGCTCTCCTCGGCCTCGACGTGAAGATGGCCGAGGGCGCTGCCGAGCTTGCCGCGGCGCAGGAAACCTACGAAAAGGCCATCAAGGCGATTCTTCCCACCCGCGTCGACGTCAAATACGAGAACCACGTCTCCGATCGGCGCATCCGCCTCACCCAGCAGAAGGTCGAGATCGCCGACGGCAAGCGCGGCGGGCGCCTCGCGGGCCTGGTTTTTCCCGAGGGATCCGCCGCGATCACCAAGCGCCTCGGCGCCTCGCAGGTCGAGGCCATGATCGATCTCGAAGGCCGGCTCGTCTCCACCGAGTCGTTATGGTCCGACGCCCAGGCCGAGAGGCTCGACGTCGCCAAGCACCGGCAGCAGTATCAGGCCGCCCTGGAGAGCCGGCATATCGCAGGCCAGAAGGCGCAGGACCTCCGCGCGATCCGCAATGCCGCGAAGGATAAGTTCCTCGTCATGTATGCCGAGGTGATGAGCCGCGTCGAGGCGGAGTTTCCGCGGGACAAGGGCACGCAGGAGCTCTTCTTCGACGAGGTTCGCACGAGGTCCGCCCTCGCGATCGCGGACGCCGACGACGAGGCCGGCGGCGAGAGCCTCGACGACGTGACGAGCCCCGGCTGACGGTTTCCCCCCGCCTCGTTTTTCCCCGCCATTCCCCCCAAAACCGCATCCGTGCTCTCACGGATGCGGTTTCCGTTTGCCGCACCTGCTCATTTCGGCGGCGTGACGGTGAACCCCAGGTCCTTGCGCCCCAGGAACGCCATCGTGCCGCCCATCTCGTGGGCCACCAGGCTCAGATCGAGCGGCACGTTCGCCAGCGCCAGCACGAGCGCTTGCACGGAGTCCGCGCCCCACACCGAACGGCTCGCCTCATTCTTGCCGGGGCCGCGGATCTCGAAAAGCACGGACCAGTTGCCATTCTCTTCGGGCACGGGCGCGTGGATCCGGACGAGAACCTTGCGTCCCCCCCGTTTGCCGTGTGTTGTGAAGCGCAGCTCTCGCTCGGCGATGATCGTCAATTTCGCTCCTCCCTCTCGCAGTCGAGATAACACTGCGAGCGCGCCTCGTTGGCGCGACGCCAGCATCGCTCGCGACCCTTTCATCCTGACAGCGCCTCGCCCACGAAACCAACCTCGCTCAGCCACGTAAGGCAGCGTGCGGTGCACGGGCGGCAGATGTTGCCCGCGCCATCGTCGTGATCCAGGTCCTTCCAGTCGAGAAACACCATGTCATCTGAACCCGAGGACACCGGCAAAAGACCGCCCCACAAAGCCAGCTCCCTGAGTCGGCGCAACTTTCTCGGCGGCGCGGTCGCCGGGAGCGCGTTCGGCGGAGCGGCTGCGGGGCTCTCCGTGTGGAAAGCGCGCGGCGCTGCGGAACCCCCCAAGAAAGGCGCGGAGATGAACGCACGTCATTTCACGTTCCTCGGTGGAGAGGCGGGCACGTGGTCGATCGTCGAGGCCAGGACGATCATCGGTGAACCCCTCCCCGCGGCGAATCGATTGGAGATTGTCGGCGGTCCGGTCCCCGTCGTGCCCCCGGAGGCGAAGTGGCGCCTGCGCGGCGTCACCAGCAACGAACGGTATGCCACGCGAGCCGAAAAGGATCAGCTCGTCGCGAAACAAGCGGCCCTCGGTCGACCCGAATGCACCCACGCGGCGCTGATTCCGATCCGAAAAAACGCGGCATGGTGGTCGCTGACCCAGGATGAACGCCGCGCCATCTTCGAGGAACGATCGCATCACGTGACGACGGGCATGAAGTACTTGCCCGCCGTCGCCCGGAGGCTCCACCATTGCCGGGATCTCGGGGAGAACGAGCCGTTCGATTTCGTGACCTTCTTCGACTACACGAAGGCCGACGCAGCGGCGTTCGACGCAATGCTGGCCGAGCTTCGGGCGTCGGAAGAGTGGAAGTTCGTGGAGCGAGAGGTCGATCTGCGCCTGGTGCGCGGCGGCGTTTGACGCGTCCTCGGGCCCCCCAGGCCTGCTCGATACGGCGGGATCCGGATCCGCAGAGCCCCGCGTCAGGCCTCACGGATGCGTATAAACGACCGTCCCGTTTCGCAAGGAGAGCCCCGCATGCCACGTCGCCGGCACCTCCGGCGTCGTCCACCCGAATAACCACGCCGCGTCCCTCGGCGCGAGGTTCACGCATCCATGGCTGCGCGGCGTACCGAACTCGTCGTGCCAGTACGCCGCGTGGAGCGCGTATCCTTCATTGAAGTACTGTACGAACGGCACGTCGCGCAGGTCGAACGCGTCGCCCACCTCGTCGCCGTCCATCGTCACGCTCACGTGTTTCGTGTGGATCCGGAAAACGCCCTGGATCGTCGAATGCGTTTTTTTCGGATCGCCGAGCCCGTCCGCGCCCGTGCTCACCAGCGTCACGTAGACCGGCTTCGTCCCCTCGTAGGCCACGAGGCTTTGCTTCAGGATGGAGATGTCGATCCATTTCTGGCCCGCGAGCGCCCAGCCCGGCGGACGCGTCATCGGATCGATACGCACCACCTGATCTTCACGCACCCACGAGCCGTCACGCGCCTCCAGATACGCCGCCCCGCCCGAGCGTTTCGATTTTCCCGTGAGCGGCACCGCCTCGCGAAACCCGAGCTTCGTGGCACCACTCGGGCCTCCGCCCGCCGCGGTTCGCATGGCGTGGCGGCTCTTCGCGAAGGCCACCGGCAGCGTCACCTCGCCTTCGAGCGGCAAACCCGAGAACGGGGACGTCCGCACGACGCGCGTCCGGTCGAGCGGGATCACCGCGAGCTCCGTCGTCAGGCCATAACGTCGATCTTCATGATCGAACGTCGAGAGCAAGGCGAAACCCGACCGAGCCTTGGCCCGGCCCACGACGAGCGCGTCCTTCGAGCGCAAAACCCCCGCGAGCGGCGGCGCCGAAAGGCCGTATAGGAGGGCGCCCGGCGTCGGATCCGGGGGCGGGGGCGGCACGAATTGCGGATCGAGCGCGGTCGCCGCGACCTTGCGCAGGTGGCTCCCGAGATCCGGCTCCAGGTCCCGGAGCTCGGTGTCCGTCGGCAAACGCGCATAAAGCAGCGGCGCCGGGTTGCGGGACATGACGTACGTGTAGGGCAAACCGTCGCGCGAGGGGCGCGTCGCGGCGGCCTCGGCCACCGGGTGGTGGATGTCGAGGGTCGCGTTCGTCCCGACACACACGTATCCACGGGGCTCGATGTGGTACCAGCCCTCGGCGCAATTCGCGCGGCTCCTCGGCTTTTCGTCGCGCTTGACGACGGCGCCGGCCCTGAGAGATCCGATGCGGCGGCTCTTCCAGCGGGGCTCGGCGTAGATCCACGTCTCTTTCGCGATACTCGCGAGCTCGAAGATCTCGGCCTCGGGCTTCTTCGGCGATTCTTTCGTGGGGAGGACCGGCTCCTCGGGCTCCTCGGCAAAGGCCGTCTCCGGCTCGGTCAATGCGGAATCCGCGGGCGCAGCCGGGTCCGGGGGCAGATCCGGCGCGTCGACCGTGGCCTCGGCGGGGGGCGTGGGCGGCTCGGGCGTGGGCGGCGCGGGCGGCGCCGGGGCGGGCAGGGGCGCGGCAAGGGCGGGCTTCGGAAGGGTGTCGCGCACGGGCGACGCCATTTCGGTGCTCGTCGGGGGATCGAGCAGCGGACAGCCCGTCGCGAGGCTGGCGATGGCCACGGTGGCGAGGAACGATGAGGCCCGCATGAACCGCGCGTTAGCAGGCCCCGGACGCGTGGGCCAAATTCCTGCCGGATGGACAGGCGGGCCGCCGGGGTGGTATCGTCGGCGCATGGCTTATCGGAAGACACGTTCGGCGGCCTTCGCGCTTGTCCTCGTCTGCGGAAGCGGCTGCGGAGGCGGGAGCGGGAGCGGAAGCGGCGGAGCGGGCGCGGGGAGCACCGGGTCCGGGTTCGGAGCCTGTGACAATGCCCCGACCTTCGAGGGCGAAGGAACCTATTACGCCGCGACGGGCGCCGGATCGTGTAGCTTCGACGTTTCCGCGGAGACCCCGCTGCTCGTCGGCGCCATGAACGCCCAGGATTATGCCAATGCGGGGGTCTGCGGCGCTTGTGCGCAGATCAAGGGGCCGAAGGGCGAGGTCACCGTCCGTATCGTCGATCTATGCCCAGAGTGCGTGCACGGGGATATCGATCTCTCACCCGAAGCTTTCGAGAGGCTTGCCCCGCTGCCCGATGGCCGGATCCCGATCTCCTGGCAGTTCGTCCCTTGCGCCGGCCTCGGGCCCATCCTTTACCACTTCAAGGAGGGCTCGAACCAGTGGTGGACGGCTGTGCAGATCCGGAACCACAGGAACGCCATTGCCAAGTTCGAGTGGCGCTCCGACGACGGCGCCTGGCACGAGGTCTCGAGGCTCGATTACAACTACTTCGTCGAGGACCAGGGCATGGGCCCGGGGCCGTATACCGTCCGCGTGACCGACGTGTATGGCACCGTGCTCGAGGACAGCGGGATCCCCTTCGTGGAGGCCGGCGATTCGGCCGGCAAGGCGCAGTTCCCCGCCTGCGGGATGTAAAAGCGAGATGACAGGGAAAGAGCTTCCGCCCTGGTGGGCCCGGACGACCGTTTACCAGATCTATCCACGCTCGTTCCTCGATACGAACGGCGACGGGATCGGCGATCTGAAAGGGATCGTGCGGAAGCTCGACTGGCTCCGGGATCTCGGCGTCGAGACGCTCTGGATCTGCCCCTTTTATGGGAGCCCCCAGCAGGATCTCGGGTACGACATCTCCGATTACGACGCCGTCTCGCCCGAGTACGGCACGAGGGACGATGTCCGGCGCCTGATCGACGAGGCCCACGTCCGCGGCCTGCGCGTCGTGGCGGACATGGTCCTGAACCATACCTCGATCGAACATCCATGGTTTCGCGAATCCCGTTCCAGCCGGACGAACCCCAAACGAAACTGGTATCTCTGGCGGCCCGGCCGGAAGCCCGGTGGAAAGGCGCCGCCGAACAACTGGCGCTCCCTCGTCGGGCCGCGCGGGTGGCACTGGGACGAACGGACGGAGGAATGGTACTGGGCGAGCTTCTTGCCCTTCCAGCCGGACCTCGATTACCGCAATCCCGAGGTGCGCGAGGCCATGCTGGGCGTCGTGCGGCGGTGGCTCGCGTTTGGCTTCGACGGGCTCCGGCTCGATATCTTCCACGCGCTCTTCAAGGACGAACGCTTCGAGGACAACCCTTTCTCGACGCGCGTGCTCCCGAGCGAGGACGATCCGGACGGGTTTTTCCAGTCGTATCGACGCACCTTGCACCACCCGGAGACGATCGCCTTCGCGCGGACGCTCCGGCGCGTGGCCGACGAATTCCAGGATCCGCCGCGATTTCTGGTCGGTGAGGTCTTCGGCCAGCCGAGCGCGCTTCGAAGCTATTGCGAGGGGGGTGTCGGGGGGGAAGCTCCGCTTGCCGGAGCGGACCCCCCGACCGTCGACAGTGGAGACGGCCTCCATACGGTGTTTCTGTTCAAGGCCATGCGCGCGACGTTCACGGCGGCCGGGTTTCGCGCGCTCGTCGAGGAGTTCGAGCGCGAGATGCAGAGCCCCCTCGTGCCCACCTGGGTCTTCGGCAATCACGATCGATCGCGGCGCGGCGAGCGGCTCGGCAATCACCCCGAGCGCGAAAAACTCTGCGCCGCCGTGCAATTCACGGGGAGGGGCATCCCGTTCGTCTATTACGGCGAGGAGATCGGCATGCGGGACCTCGATCTGCCGCTCGCCACCGCGAAGGACCCGCTCGCGCGGATGTACCGGGCCGTCCCCGACGTCGCCGCGCGGAAGCTCCGCAAGGTCGGCGTCCTTCTGAATCGCGACGCCTGCCGCACGCCGATGCAATGGTCCTCCGCGCCAAACGCGGGGTTCACCACGCCCGGCGCCACGCCCTGGCTCCCCGTCCACCCCGCGGCCGGGATCGTCAACGTCGAGGCCGAGGAGCGGGATCCCGCGTCGATCCTGCATGCCTATCGTCGCCTGCTCCGGCTCCGCAAGGCCCACCCGGCGCTCCAGGCGGGCTCGCTCGAGCTTTACCCCGCGCACGCGCTTCTGCCCGAGGTCCTCGCTTATCGCCGCACGTTCGGCGACGACGTCGTGGACGTGCTCCTGCATTTCGACGACGCGACGAGGCGCGTGCGAATCCCTTCCGATTGTTCTGTCGCGCTCGCCTCGACGTACCCCGAGCCGCTGCCGATCCACGACGGGCAGGCCGTCCTGCGGCCCTACGAGGCGCTCGTGCTCTCGCGTTGACCCTTCAGGACGGCTTTTCGGACGGGTTTCCCCCCGAGAGCTCCTCGAGCAGCATGTTCACGAGCATGTATCCATCGAATCGACGGAGGCCCTCCTCCTCGTGCGCCTCGGCCCAGTTGATCGCCAGCGTGAGCGGCAAAATCGCGGGTTCGCCCCCGAGCAGGCGGGCGGCCACGCGCGAGAGCGCCAGCGACATACGAATCGAGAGCGGCAGGCGCCGGATCACGACCTCGCCGAGCTTCGAGCAGTTCTCGGCCGGCGAGGTCACGAGATATTCGCGGCAGCCCGAGGGGCGCGAGCCATAGGCCGAGCAGGCGCCATCCTCGAGGAAGGGACACGCGACCCCCTGGCGATGCCAGGCAATGAGCACTTTGCGCAGCTCGTTGTCATTGGCCATCGTCGCGAACGAGGTTTCGTCGAGGCCAAAGGCCAGGAGCGCCTCCTCGGCGGCGATGACCCGCGTCAGCACCGCTTCCTGTCGCGCCTCGGGCATCGCCGCGACGAGGTCGTGGATCATGAACGCCTCGGGCGCCGAGACGGGCACGATCTGGTAGCAGCAGGCGTCGCAGCCCTTCTTGCACGAGACCGCGCCCACGGTGGGCAGATGTTTCTTGATGCCGAGCGACACGATCTGCTCGTCGAGCGGCATCACGAGCCGCGCGAGATCGGAGAGGCGCATCGGCTCCTTGGGGATGGCGAGGTTCGCGCGGAGCGTGCCCTCCGGGGTGCCGAGCTCGAAGGTGAACCTGCTTTTTCCGGGGTCGGGCATGACGGGATCTCGAGCCTATCACGGACCGGCAGGGCCGCG
>JANMGF010000267.1:0-1266 GCA_031374535.1 Polyangium sp. (in: bacteria) | reverse complement strand
GGCGGCGGCGGCGGAAGCGGCGGGATGGGGGGAATGGGCGGCGGGGGAGCATCGAGCAGCAGCTCATCGAGCAGCAGCTCATCGAGCAGTAGCTCATCCAGCAGTAGCTCATCCAGCAGCAGCTCATCCAGCAGTAGCTCGTCGAGCAGCGGCTCATCCAGCAGTAGCTCGTCGACGGGCGGTGGCATGGATGGCGGTGCCGGTGCCGGAGGCGCTGGGGGCGCTGGGGGCGCTGGGGGCGCTGGGGGCGGTGGAGGCGCGGGAGGCGTGGGTGGCCCGATCAAGGAATGCCCGGGAGCGGGCGGGGGGGGCGGGCAAGGCGGGATGCTGCCGGATCCGACGTGTAGGCCTATCGCGCCGGCCAAGCCACCGCCGAAGCGGCAGAAGGCGACGCTTCGTCGAACCCCGAGCCCCTTCTCACAGGACGCGCTCAAGCGTATGCTGCGCCCGTGACCGAGGCTGCTCCCCGGGATCCGGCGCCGCCCGACGGCGTACCCACACCGGGCACGGTGCTCGCCGGCAAATACGTGGTCGAGTCCGTCCTCGGTCAGGGCGGCATGGGGATCGTGCTGCAGGCGCGGCATCAGCGCACCGAGCAGTCCGTGGCCATCAAGATCCTGCGGCCGGAGGCGCGCGCTCTCCCCGACGTGACGGCGCGGTTCGAACGCGAGGCGCGCGCGGCGGTCCGGATCCAGGGCCCCCACGTCGTCCGTGTCTACGACGTCGACAACCTGCCGGACGGCAGCCCCATGATGGTCATGGAGCTCCTGCAGGGCTGGGATCTCGGGCAGGAGCTCGCCATTCGTGGCCCTTTGCCTTACCCCGAGGCCGTCGGCCACATCCTCGCGGCTTGCGAGGCGCTCTCGCAGGCACACCGCATGGGCATCGTGCACCGCGACATCAAGCCGGCGAACCTGCATCTGTGCCAGGAGGGCACGCGGCGCGTCGTCAAGGTGCTCGATTTCGGTATTTCGAAGGTCCTCGACAATCGGGACGACGTGTCCCACACGGCCACGACAGCCGCGTTCGGAACGCCCCAATACATGTCGCCGGAGCAGGTACGCTCGACGAAAAACGTCGACGGTCGCGCCGATATCTGGTCGCTCGGCGTGGTGCTTTACGAGCTCCTCGGCGGTCGGGGTCCGTTCGATGAGCCGAGCGCGACGGCCGTCCTGGCGGCCATCATCGCGGACGAGCCGAAACCCCTGCGCGAGGTGCGGCCGGATCTGCCGCAGAAGCTCTCCGACGTGGTGATGAAGTCGCTCG
>JANMGF010000179.1:0-12939 GCA_031374535.1 Polyangium sp. (in: bacteria) | reverse complement strand
TCCGGGGTGGAGGGGGCGGACAGCCCCCTCCTGGGGTCCAGGGCAAAGGACACGACCCTCGAACTGTGTAGCCAGGACGAACGTTTCGTTGTGTCGGGAAAAGTGGATCGAATCGGAGAGCCGCGGGATCATGGTCCCATGCGTACCCGATTTCTCGCCGTCCTCGCCGTCCTCTCCCCCCTCGGATGTGGCCAAGGCCCGCTCGTCTGTGACGGCGCCGCGGTCCCCTTCCGCGGCGCGTGTATCGACCCCGTACGCCGCTACGAGCCCGAGACCCAGCTCGACCCGGACAATGTCGTCGCCTACGGCGAAGCCCTCCAGGATCTCGTGCTCCCACCCCCGCCGAAGAGCGGCTTTCGTATCGTCGCCCCGCCGCGCGTCCTCGCCCCCGGCGAGGAGGCTGCGTTTTGCCTCTCGTGGACCATCCCCGAGGTCGCGCGTCGGATCGTGCACGGCAGCCGCCTCTACACCACGCCGGGCCTGCACCACTCCAACGTCGTCGCCAAACCCATCGAGCCCGAGCTCGGCCCGAACCCCTATCCCAAGTGCCACCCCGGCGCCGGCGACCCCTTCTCCAACGTCGGCGCCGGCATCCCCGACGTGCTCTTCGCCAACTCCACGCAGGTCACAGGCGAGGAGTCCATCGTTTTCCCCGAAGGAATGGGCTACGTGCTCGACACCTCGCGCGAGATCACGACGAGCATCCATTTCCTGAACACCAAAAACGAGCCGCAACGCATCGAGCTCGCTTACGATTTCTTCACGATGCCCGAGGCCGAGCTCGCGCAGGAGGTCGCCCCGTTCGTCTCGCAGGTCGCGGCATTTTCGGTCCCGCCGCACACGACCGAGGCCGTCGGCACGACGTGTACGGTCTTCGGCGGAAATATCGTCTCGCTCATGCCGCACACGCACGAGCTCGCCGAGCGTTTCTCGGTGGATTTCGTCATGACGGACGGAACGTCACGGCGCGTCTACGACGACGGCACCTACGATCTCGAGAGCGACATCCGCGGCTACGATCCGCCCCTCGATCTCGAGGGCGTCACCTCGATCCGCCACGAGTGCCTCTTCGACAACACGCGCGACGTCGAGGTGCACTACGGGCTCGGGCTCAACGAAATGTGTATCCTGTTCGGGTACATCTACCCGCCGGTGAAGCAGTTCGCCGGGCTCGTCTCCGAGGACGGAAAACCCTGCTCGTCGATCCAGCTCGGCCTCTTTCGTTGACCCGCGGAACCTTCCTGGGACATGCTGCGCGAGCCCGAGACTCGCCATGAAAAAAGCGTCAGCGTCGTCGGCACGGTGGACGACGCCGGCGCGTTCAAGGATCTCGTGCCAGCGCGGCGCCACATCGATAAAGGCATCGAGAGCCAGATGTGTGACCAGGAGCCGTGCCATCCGCAATTTCTGCTGACACCTGAGATGGAGACGGCGGTGGAAAACTTCTTTTTGCTCTCCTACGCCCGGTGGAAGCAGGGGTTGTGCGAGCCCTAGGCCGCAGGCAAGCCGTCGTCACGATCGCGGCGCTGGTTTTCGGGACGGCCGGCTGCAAGGACAAACCGGACGAGAAAAACCGGGAGGTCGTGGTGGCCGCGGCGACGAGCCTGCGGAAGGTTTTTCCGGCGCTGATCGAGGCGTTCAACCGCGCGTTTCCTGGGATCCGCGTGACGGCGACGTACGGCGCTTCGGGCGAGCTCGCGCGGCAGATCGAGGGCGGGGCGGGGGTCGATCTGGTGATCGTCGCGGCGAAGGATCCGATCGACAGGCTCGCGGCCGCGGGGCACGTGGACGAAAAAGAAGCGCGCGTCGTGGCGACGAACGAGCTCGTGCTGATCGGGCCCACGGGCGGGCCGAAGCTCACGTTCCAGACCCTCGCGTCGGCGCTGCCGCCGGGTGAAAAAATCGCGATCGGGGAGCCAGGCGCGGTGCCAGCGGGTCGTTACGCGCGGGAGGCGCTGGAAAAGCTCGGCCTCTGGAAGGCGCTCGCGGGGCGCGTGGTGTTCGGCGGAAACGTCGCAGCCGTGCTCGCCTACGTGGACCGGGGCGAGGTCTCCGCGGCGATCGTCTATCGTACCGAGGTCCCGGGTGTGAAGGGGATCGAGGTGCTCGATGGGGGAAAAGGACAATGGGCGCCGCGCCCCGAGGTCTGGGCGGCCGTCACCACGAAGGCCCGCGCCGCGGCCGATGCCAGGTCGCTCCTCGATTTCGTTGCGTCCCCCGCCGGGCAACGGATCCTGGCCTCGTACGGGTTTGGCCCGCCGTTCTAGGCCCGTGGCTCCCCGGAGGAAAGCTCCGGACGCGCCGGACAAACACGCGCGGAAACGCAAGTGTCGGGATGCCGACGTGAAGGCGCTCGAAAGAACGCCGCATGGCCCGCGCCTTGTCTCTACCCGTGCGGCTCGACCCCGGGTAAGCTCGACGCCGGTGCAGCAGGCGACGGACAAGGTACGGCGAGCGCGAAGAGGGCTCGTGATCTTCTTCGTGGTTCTGCTCCTCGCCAGCGCGCCGTTCCAGGTGGACATCGTGCTGCACGGGCTCGAGCCGACGAGCTTCCTGCCATTCGTATGGGTCCCGTGCCTCGCCTCCGTGGTCGCGCGGTTCGTCCTGCGCGAGGGGTTTGGCGACGTATCGTTCCGGCTCGACCGACGCGCGGGCTGGGCCATGTTGCTCGCGCTGATCTATCCGGTGGTGATCGCGCTCCCGGCGTATGGGGTCGCGTGGAGCACGGGCATCGCCGTGTTCGAGCCGGCCACCTTGCACCCGCTCGGGTTCGCCATCCCGGGAGATTCGCCGAGCGAGCGGCTGCTCATGGGCAGCCTCATCGCGCTCACGGTCGGGCCGCTGGCGATGGCGGTGCTCGCGCTCGGGGAGGAGATCGGCTGGCGGGGGTATCTCTTGCCGCGCCTCATCGACGCGGGCGTGCCACACCCGGCGCTCGTGACCGGCCTCGTGTGGGGTTTCTGGCATGCGCCGCTCATCTTGAGCGGGCACTACAACCCGAGCCCGGCGCCGGTCGTTTCGCTCCTTCTCTTCGTCATGTCGATATGCGCGCAGAGTTATTTTGCGGCGAGGCTCCGGATCGATACGGGGAGCATCTGGCCGGCCGTGGTGATGCACGCGGCGTGGAACGCGATCGTGGTCTCGTTTTTCGGCGCGTCGACGACGGGCGAACACGCGCCGCTCTGGGCGAGCGAGGGAGGCGTGCTGGTCGCGGCCTCGTCCGTGGTCATCACGGTCATCCTGCTCCGGTGGCGGCGGGTGCAGGACAGCGCGCCGAGCAGCCGTTCGTCCGCGCTCGGCACCGTGCGGCTCTGACAGGGGAGAACCTCCCCGACCGTCTCAGCCCGTGTCGAGGGACGTGGCGTCGATGCCCCAGAGGATCGCGTCGATGAGCCTCTGGTTCGTCGTGCGCAGGCGCTTGGCGACCTCCTTCAGGAGGGCGAGCAAGAACTTCGAATACACGCGCGGATTGGCCTCGAGCTCGCGGTAGAGCGTATCCCGATCGATCGTGTAGAAGAGGCACGGAGTCTCGGCCTGCACGTTGGCCGACGCCGACTGATCGTCGATGACGTCGAGCTCGCCGAAGAAGTCGCCCGCGTGCAGGCGGCAGATGACGGTCTCGACGTCGCCCTTCAGCTTGCGCGACACGACGACGCTGCCCTCGGCGATGATGTAGAGCACGTCGCCGGCGTCGCCCTCCCAGAGCACGACCTCCTGCGCGGGGAAAGGCAAGAGCTTCACGTGAACCGCGAACTCCTCGATCTCCTCGGGAGACCAGGCCGAGAACAAAGTGACGCGCGGGAGCATGCGGGCGCAGTCCTTGATCTGGTCCTTGCGGAGCGGTCGCGGGGCGAACTTCATCGGGTGGGCCTCGGTGTCATCGCGTCAAGCTTCGCCAGGCGATCGTCGAGAACAGGGTCACGACGGCGAAGACGCTGACGAACGAAATCGCTCCATACATGAAATACGTGCGCTCATCGCTCGTCATGGGCCGGGTCTTTTTCCGTTGCAGGACATCGACGATCCGGGCGCGCAAGAAGCGGCGGCTGTGCTCGCGGAGCGCGGGCATGCGGAGCCAATCGCTGAGGATGTGGTAGCCGTCGGACTCGATGAAGAGGCACGGGTAGAGGCTGCCGAGCGCGAGCGCGATGATGGTGACGGCCACGAACCAGAAGAACGACGACGCGATGCCGACGGGCAAGACCCACGCGAGGAGCGCGCTCGCGCTGCCGAGGAGGAGCCCCGAGAGGGGGCCGGCGAAGCTCACGGCCATGCGTGCTTTGCGGGTCGACATCCACATGTCCGTCACGTCGGCATACACGCTCGGCATGAGGCGGTTCATGAACGTGAACCCGAACGCCTTCACTTCGCGGCCGAAGTGCTTGCACGCGAGGGCGTGCGCGAACTCGTGCACCACGACGGTCAACACGTGCAGGAGCAAGAAGACGGGTACGAGCACCGCCGCGTGTCCCATGTGCAAGACCTCGGCGCCCGATCCACGCCCCGACTGCAAGGCGATCGCGACGACGCCAGAAACGAGCAAGAGGACGTAGAGGGCGAGCGCGGGGCGCGTGAAGAAAGCGCGGGTCCGCTGGTAAAGGACGCCGAGCTTCTGATCCACGTTCGGCAGGCGCAGGTCGAGGCCGCGGAGCCTCGTGAGCATCTGCGTGCGCATCGACACGGGCTCGTCGGCGAGCGAGCGGCGGACGAGATCGGTCTGCGGAATGACGATGAGCTTGTTCTCGCGCGCGCGGGCCAAAAAACGCTGGATCACGCGGAAGTCGAACGAGCCGAACTTCAGGAAGTATGCCGTCGCGACGTCGCGCAACGTGTGCAGGCCGTCCATCTTCTGCCAGAGGAAATACTCTTCTTCGTTCAGGAAGAGGTATTTGTCGGCCTCGAGCTGGCGGATCACGTAGAAAAGCTTGCGATCCTTGCGCGACTGCGCCTGGATTTCGTAGCTCTCCTCGGGGATACGGCGCGGCCGCACCGTCAAGGCGACCTGGTTGGCGATGTAGCGCTTCGTGACGAAGCCGCTGCTCGACCTGGATCCAGGGTCCGATCCAGGTCCGCCGGGTCGGGACCGAATCAGGAGCTCGAGCTCGGGCTTCAACTTGTCGCTCATGAGCTCCTGCAAGAGATCGGCCCGTCAGCTGTAGACTACCATGGAGGTCCTGCTCCGCAAAGAACCGCGCCGCGGCTCCTTGACACCGAGGCCGATCCCGCTGTATCCGATGGTACGTTCATTCTCCAGCGTCCAGCATTGGCTCGGGCCGCGGAGCTAACGCGAGGTGTTGTCATGTCGAAGAAGAGCGTCGAAGAGCTCATCGGTCGTGCCCTGACGGATATGGAATTCCGGAGCAAGCTGCTCTCGGCGCCCGAGGCCACCCTGGCGGCCGAGGGATACGAGGTCGGGCCCGAGGTGATCGAGGCCATCAAGAACGCCAATCCGGACGAGGTGAACGCGATGGCGCAAGGCCTCGAGAGCCAGATGGCGCAACGCAAGGCCGCGAGCTGATCGGATAAAGACGGATTGCGCAGGGCATCCACGACGCTTTGGTACCTCGCCTCGTGGATGCCCTGAGCCCCGTCTGGGCGTCCTTGTCTCGTGTCGAGGCAAGGCGGGCCCAAGCTTCCCTTCAAACCCTCGGTCACGACGAAGCCGCGCTCCGCAGCGCCGGTTATGTCCTCGGGCGCATCGCGGAGGAACATCGGCCCGGGTCGCAAGGCACGATCGTCCGTACGTTCCTCCTGCTCGCCGCGGCCATCCACGCCGGCGCGCGTTTCGTAGCGCTCCACGAGCCCATGCCAGCCGAGGCCGCCGAGGCGCCGTTCTCTGCCTCTGCATGGCTGCTCCTCGCGTCGCGTGAGGGGTGCCGCGGGGCGCTGGAGACGTCGATCGGCGAGGGGATCGATTCTGTGATCGTCGCGGTCGGGGAAGCCCTCGACGAAACGAGCGACGCGGCCGTGATCCCTCCGTCCTCACCACTCGCGGACTACGGTTTGTCGCGCCTCGTGCCCGCCCTGGCGGTTCGTCCGGACGATCCACGCCTCCGCCGCGCGGGAAGTGCCCTCGGGAGGCTCGTGCGCCTCGCGCTCGAAGCACGCGCGCTCACCTTCGCCGGTGCAAGCGCGCCCCGGCCTCAGCTCCTCGGCTCGATCGCAGAAGACGCAGGGCTCGCGGTGGAGTTCGCGCTCGCGATGGCCCACGCGGGCAAACCCGCGCCCGATCGGCTGCCGCTGCTCCGGCTCTTCGGAGACGCGAGGCTCGGCGCACACCTCGACGCGACAAGCGCCGCGTGGACAAACGAGGCGCACGAGGGGCTCGGGGGCGAGGACACGCGGGCCCTCGTGGAGGCGACGAGCACGCAGATCACCCGCGCGGCGCGAGGGGCCCGTCTGTTCGGCTTCACGTCGAAGGGACCAGCGCCCACGGAGGAGCTCGACAGGGCGGTCACGCTCGCCCGGGACGCACTGGTCGCCGATCCCGAGGTCCGCGAGGCATGGGAGATCCAGCGCTGGGGAGGGCCCTTCGATGCGACGTACGTGGCGCGGTTGTTCCCCGTGGGGCTCTGCTTGCTTGCGTTGTCGTCGGCCGGCGAAGACATCACGGCGCAGGCCGAGGCGCTCGTCGCGCGGCGATCGATCGATGGATATCGTTACTTCGAGGGCTTCGCAGGCATCCCTCCGGACGCGGACGATCTCGGCCTCGCGCTCCAGCTCATCGCGCGTTTGCCCGAGCGCGCGGCGCGGACGGAGGCGCTCGCGTGGCCCGTCGAGGTGCTCGTGCGCAACACGGACGAGGACGGGGCGATGGCCGTATGGCTCGAGCGGAGCTTGCGCGAGCCGATGCCGGAGGCCGCACCGAAGTGGCTCGGATCGCGGTGCGTCGCAGTCGCGGCAAACGCGATGATCGGTCTCGCCGAGGCGGATGTTTTGCTGCCGGAGGGATATTTCGATCACACGCTCGCCTGGATCACGCGGACCTGGGGAGCCGAGGGGCCAAAGAGCGTGCATTTCTACCCCGCGCCGTTCGCGCGGTACGTGCTCGCGCGGCTCGCCCACGTGGCCGAGGAGAAGCCGGGCGATCGGGCGGCGCGCGCACGGCTCCGGGCGATCGTGGACGAGATCGAGGCCAGGATCGTGGCTTCGCAGCGCGCCGACGGAAGTTACGGGGGCGTCATGGCGACCGCGTGTCACCTCGGCGTGCTCGCGTGCGGGCGCAAGGAGCCGTTCGACCCCTGGCCCGCCGTGACGTTCCTCGCGTCGCGGCAGGAGTACGACGGGCTCTTTCCACGGGAGCCGTTTTACCGCACGCCAGGCAAGGACTTCGCGCTCGCGGCGCACGGGGCACGCTCGATCACGGCGGCGCTTTGCCTCGACGCGCTCGCGAGGACGAAAGCGCGGGTCGGCAAGAGCGGCTGATCAGCGGGATCGTGCGCCGAGCGCGCGTTTCAGCGACATCGCGAGGACCTCCCGATCGAGCGCGCCGAGCCACGCACGTCGATCGGCGTTGTACCCCTCGAAGCCAGGAAGGCCGAGATCCCGGGCGGATTCGGCGGCGCGCTCCTGTGCGGCGATGGCCCGCGTGATCGTCTGGTGGAGCCGCATGCCTTCGTAGAGCGTGACGCGCAGCCGTTCGGCGAGGGATCTTCGGCCTCGGCCCGCGCGGCGTCGTCGCCCTGCGTGGCGAGGTGATCGAGATCGGCGCGTTCGAGCCCTGCGAGGGCGAGCATGTGGGTGCGGTGGCCCGCGCGGAGATCCCGGGGCCACCCGAGCGCGTCGTTCGCGAGGCCGTACGCGATGCCGAGGCGCGACACGAGGGTCCTGATGGAGTCTTCGAGGTGGGCCGCTCCCGCGAGCGCCGCGACGGCGAGCAGGGGGACACGCGCGAAGGCGACCTTGTCGGCGTGCTCCTCGAAGAGCGCTTCGGGGTAGGGATCGGCGCCTCGAACGGCGCGCTGCTCGGCGAGCGTGAGGCGCGAAAACGCGGCGAAGGCGCGGTCGAAGGCCTGAAAGAAGGCGGGGGCGCGGGGGCCGAGCGCGTCCGTGAAGGCGAGGACCATCCCGGCGAAACACGCGTTGCCGAAGAGCAACATCTCGGGATCGGCGCGCGAAGGCTCGTCGAGCAGATCGTCCTGGATACGCACGTAGAAGTAGCCCTGCATGGTGCCCGCGAGGATGGGCACGATCGAGGCCCGCGCGTGGGGGGGAAACGCGCCCTCGGCGTCGAGTCGATCCGAGAGCCAGAGCGGCATGTAGAGCAGCGGGGGCGCGAGCGGGCCGGAAAAGTAGCCGCGGTGGGACGGGGTTCCTTGCGTGATGGATCGAAGGAAACGCGTCGCGAGCGCGTCGAGCGGGGACGGGAGGGCGTCGAAGCGGCGCTCGCAGAGCTCCCAGGCCGCGTCGATCTCCGCTTGCTTCGCGAGGTAACTCGGGAAGGCGGTTTCGAGGAGGCTCACGGGTACGTGGTCGAGGGCGGGAGGAGTGAGATACGCGTCGGCTCGGGCACGACGTCGGAGGGCAGGATGGCGAAGACCTCGACCGGCTCGGGTTTGCCGCGGATACGCAGCGGTCCGAGCTGCCGCGTGCGGAAGACGCCCTGGATGGCCTGGTGGACGGAGGCCGAGACGAGGACCTGCGTGCGTGTCTCCTTGTTGAGCGACTCGAGACGCGCGGCCAGGTTCACGGTGTCACCGATGACGGTGTATTCGTGGCGCTGCGCCGAGCCGATGTTGCCGGCGACCACGGGGCCCGCGTTGATGCCGACGCCGATGTCGAGGCGGAGCATGCCTTTGGCCTCGAGCTCGCGGTTCATGATCTGCAGGGCGTCGAGCATCTCGAGCGCGGTCCGGACGGCGTTCTCCTCGGGGTGGTCGATCGGGTAGGGGACGCCGAAGAGGGCCATCAATCCGTCGCCGAGGAACTTGTCGAGGGTGCCGCCGTTCTTGAAGACGATGTCGACCATCGTCGAGAAGTAGCGGTTCAAAAGCTCCACGATCTCCTCGGGCTGCATCATCGTGGAGAGCTGGGTGAAATTGCGGATGTCGGCGAAGAGCACCGTGCAATGCATCCGTTGTCCGCCGATGGCCAGGCTCTCCGGGTTGTTCAGCACGAGGTCGACGACGTCCTTCGAGAAGTACTTGGCGAGCCGGTCCTTGTCTTGCTCGACCCGTTCGCGCGCGAGCGAGTCGGTGGCGGCTTGCAGGATGAGCTTGCGCGAGTTCCAGGCGATGACGGCGGCGAAAACCCCGTTGGTCGCGCTGAACAGGAGGGCCATGACACACTCGTCGATGTTCAGGCCCGGGCCGAGGTAGACGGCCTTGTCCACCCACTCGACATCGCCACGCATGCCCAGGTAGACGAGCGTCGCGACGGCGTAGATGACGCCGAGGAACGACGAGTAGAGGCCCGCGAAGACGCTGTACCGCAGCCCCGCCATCACGTTGAAGGCGGCGAGGACGAGCCAGCCCGTCGGGGCCCGGTAGACCTCGTAGACACCCGAATGGTTCTGGAGGCTCCCGATCATCCCCAGGCAAACCGCCGAGATGTCGACGGTAATGCTCAGGTATTTGAGCCACTGGTGGTAGCGATGGCCCTGCCGGAGCAGGAGCCAAACGACCACCGAGTAGATGAACCAGGCGCTCAATACGAGCCGGAAGACGAGGAGAGCCGCCGGGGCCTGCGCCTCCGACGACACGAACATCATGCCGAGGGAGAATGCGGAGAAGACGGCCCTTACGTAGTTGACGAGGCGCTCACCGCGCATCTCCTGATTCTGGAGGATGATCCGGATGTCGTCGGGGAGCCGGTCACGCGAGAATATTCGCTTCTTCAGGTTGTCGAGCACGGCTCTCTCGGACGCGGTTCGAGGGGGCTCGATGGGACAAGGAAGTGCCGCCCGCGTCAAGGGGCGAGTGCGTGCGTTGCCGCTCTTCAGGACAACCTCTGTTCGCCCGCGGCCCGCTTGCCGCGCGTGGATGTGCTCACGGGGTGCACGGCAGCGTGCAGTTTGTCGGGCCCCGTCGGCAGGGACGGACGCGGGGGCCGGGGCGAACGTCGATCGAGGACGCGGCGCGGACGAACCGGGGACGTAGCGGACCGTCCAGAGGATCTCTGCGCCCGCCCACGCTGCGTCTCGATGCGGCCGAGCGAGCGGGCCACGTCGCCGGGGGCGGAGGCGCGAAGGGGGGCGCAGTCCGTGCCTACATAGGGAGCGCGCGGCGCGCGTGGGGCGCGCCCGAGATCTCCATACGACGAAGGCCGCGGTTTTTCCGGGGATGTCCGGAATGCGCCGCGCGGTCGGAGGGGTCCATGGGACTCAGCTGCACGGTCGTCTCCGATATCGCCGAGCTCGAGGCATTGCAGGGCGAGTGGGAGGCGCTGCTCGATCGCAGTGATTCCAACGAACCTACGCTCTCGCCTTTGTGGATATTGCCGTGGTGGCGCGTCTTCGGCGGGACGGACGGCAGAGCCCTCCGTGCCGTACGGATCCTGCGGGAGGGGCGGCTCGTGGGCCTCTTGCCGCTCGTGTCGAGGCGCGTGTGGCACCTCGGCGTTCCGTTCCGAAGGCTCGAGGCGTTGCCTTCGGGCGAGGACGAGGCGGACGAAATCGTCTCCGAATACATCGGGCTCGTGGCCGAGCGGGGCGCGGAGGACGACGTGGCGGAGGCGGTCGCACGGGCGCTCGTGGGCGGCCTCTTCGGCCCCTGGGACGAGCTCGTGCTCCCGGCGATGGATGGGAGCAAACGCGCGCCCTTCGCGCTCGCCGATGCCCTGGGGCGCCGGGCTCTCACGGTGACCTTGTCGCCCCGCGGGAGGAGCCCGTACATCCCGTTGCCGGGTTCGTTCGAGGCGTACCTCCAGGCGTTGCCTTCGTCGCGGCGGTACCTCGTGCGGCGATCGATCCGGGACATGGAGAGCTTCGCGGGGGGCAAGCTCGAGCTCGCGGTGGCGCGGACGGAGGGCGAGCTCGCGGCGGCGCGGGGGACGCTCGTGGCATTACACGAGGCGCGCTGGCAGAAGGACGAGCGCTCGGGGGTCTTCGTATCGCCGAAATTCTCGGCGTTCCACGGAGCCGTGATGCCCGCGCTTTTCCAGCGAGGCGCGCTCGAGCTGTCGGTGCTCCGCGCCGGCGGTGAGCCCCTCGCGGCGCTCTACAACGTGGTCTGGAAGGACAAGGTTTATTTCTACCAGAGCGGGCGGCGCGCCGATTTGCCGGGAAAACTGCGCCCGGGGATCGTGGCGCACGCGTTCGCCATTCGAATGGCGATCGAGGCGGGGCGGCGCGAGTACGATTTCCTGGGCGGCGACATGCGGTACAAGCAGGAGCTCGCGCTCGAATCGCGGCCGATCGTGGAGCTCCGGGCGGCGCGGCGATCGCTCCGGGAGGCCTTGCGGGACGGGGCCGAGCGGGCCGCGCGTGAGCTCGCACGGCTGCGCGGGCGGACGGCTCCGCGGAGGACGCCGGCCGAGGCCCTGGCGGACGAGGACGCGTGAAGCGGGCGATCGCTTCGGGAGAGGGGGAGAGGATGTTGGAAGAAGAACGCATGTCCGCCGTGCTTTGCGGAGATCTCAACATGGTGCGTTGTTTTTCCGGCGACGCGCCGAGGCGGGCGGGGCTCGCGGAGGGGCGGATCCCGTTCGTCGTGGCCTCGACGCGCGCGGACGATCCGACGTTCGGGTCGCGGCACGTGGAGCGCACGGCCGTGATCTCGGATCCGGCGACGAACCCGGATCGGACGGCCGAGGATCTCGTGGTGGTCGCCAGGCGGACGGGGGGGCGGCCCGCGCTGTTTTACGGGACGGACGCCATGTTGCTTTGCGTCTCGCGAAACCGAGAAAAACTCGCGATGCATTACCGATTTCTCATGCCGCCGGCCGAACGCGTGGAGGAGCTCGTCGACAAGGGTCGTTTCGCCGGGCTCGCGCGGAGGCTCGGTTTGCCCGTGCCCGTGACGGTGACGAGCGAGGAGGTGACGACGCGGGAGGACGTGCTCGCGCGGATGCCCCTTCCGTGCGCGCTGAAGCCCGTCACGCACACGTTTTTCCGCAGGTCCGCGGCCGTCCGCGAGGAGGGAGGTTTGCCGCACAAGGCGCTCTTCGCGCGGACGCCGGAGGAGCTCGACAAACGGCTCTTGCAGATGCGGTCCTCGGGGTGCGCGTTCGTCGTGCAGCAATACGTGCCCGGCGGGGACGATCACATCATGAGTTTTCATGCCTGGACAAACGCGAAAGGCGAGCCGGTCGCCCATTACGTGGGGAAAAAGCACCGGACGTACCCTTCGGGATCGGGCGAGAGCACGTTCGTCGAGATCGTCATGGATCTGGAGGTCACGCGCGTGGGGCAAGAGGTCACGCGGGCGCTCGGGATCGTGGGCGTGGTCAAGCTCGATTTCAAGCGCCACGCGGAGACGGGCGAGCTCTTCCTGCTGGAGGCAAATCCTCGGTTCAACCTGTGGAATCGGCTCGGCGCGGCGTCGGGGGTGAATTTGCCGCTGGTCGCGTATGCGGAGCTCGGGGGGAGGGCCTTGCCGAGCACGGGGTCGGTTCGTCCGGGGTTACGTTGGGCCTCGGTCGAGAGGGATCTGCGGGCGTTTTTCGGCGATTACCGGCCCTCGGGGGCGATTTCGGTTCGCGACTTCATGGCGTCGTACCGCGGGCCGAAGGTCTTCGACGTTTTCGCGTGGGACGACCCATGGCCGCTCGTGTTGACGGTGGCCAAACGCGTGGGGCAGCGGGCCGCGCGGGGGATGGGGAAGGTAGGCCAGCCTTGAGGTACGCCGTCGTCTCGGACGTGCACGCGAATCTGGAGGCGCTCGAATCCGTGTTCGCGGCGATCGACTTGGAGAGGGTCGACGGGATCCTCTGCCTCGGCGACGTCGTGGGGTATGGAGCGAACCCGAACGAGTGTGCGCGGATGCTCGCGGCGGCGGGGGC
>JANMGF010000170.1:0-2895 GCA_031374535.1 Polyangium sp. (in: bacteria) | reverse complement strand
CGCGGCGGCTTGCGGTGAGACCAATGCTCAGGCTAGGGACTGGACCGAGGCTCTGGAAAACAAAGAGGCAAGGGGGCTCGCCTGATCCGGTATACTGCACGGTGGCGCCTTCCCAATGAGCAGCACCCAACAGGTCACCTTGCCTCCTCCGCCCGTGGCTGCCTCGGCTGCTGCGAGAGCTCGCCCCCGCACCAAGCTCTCGCGGCAGACGCTCCTCAAGATGGCGCTGCGCCTTTCCCTTGTCATCGCGGCGCTCACGGGGGTGAGTTACTGGCATGCGTTCGGCATGGCCACGCAGCAGTCGCTCGATGGGCTCGCGAACTACATCGCGGCCCGCGGCAGGAGCGAGCGGTGGCTCTTCGATCTGGCGATCGATAACCTGCGCACGGTGGCCGTGGAGGTCCCGAAGCGGATCCACGAGGCCCCTCGAGGCGATCCGAAAGAGGCCTTCGATCAGAGGTTCGTCGCGTTCCCCGACGGCGTCGTGCGTAACCGCCCCGAGGGCTTCGATCCGACGCGGCACGCAGGCGTGACGATCATGGAACCTGGTCGGTTCGACGCGGACCTCATGCGGCGCGTCCTCGCGTACCAGGATACCGTCGCGCAGATGGGCCTGGCCATGCACGCCCGCTTTCAGAACACGTATATCGTGGACCACGCGAACCTCGCCGTCACCTACTGGCCCGAGTCGCCCCGCTGGAGCCTCGAGACCAAGGCCAGCCACAATTACGTGGCCGGAGCGCTCTTCCTGGGGGCCATGCCCGCGCAAAACCCCGAGCGCAAGATGAGCTTCAGCGACGTCTACATGGACCGCGTCCAGAAGGCGGCGCTCGTGTCGGTGAACCTCCCCCTCTATGATGGCGAGAGGTTCCTCGGGATCGTCGGGCACGACATCACGTTGACCGAGCTTCTCGACCGCACCGTGAACGTCCGGCTCGAGGGCACGTACAACCTCATCGTCCGCCGCAACGGCAATCTCATCGCGCACCCCACGCTGACCTCGGCCATCGCCGCGGCGAAGGACGGCCTGCACGTCTCACAATCGGGCGATCCCGCGCTCGCCGCCATCCACCCGGCGGCGCTCGTGGTCCCCGCGGGCCAGGGCGTCACCGAGGCGGGCGACGCCTACCTCGGCGTCGCGCACATCGCGGGCCCCGACTGGTTTTTCGTCACCGTCTACCCGAAATCGAGGTTACGCGCCCAGGCCTTCCAGTCGGCGCGGTTCGTCCTTTTCGGGGGGCTCGCCTCGCTCGTCCTCGAGGTCCTCCTGCTTTATTGGGTCCTCCAGAGGCAGGTCGCCGCCCCGCTCGGCGCATTGATCGGCGCCACGCGCGAGGTCTCCGCGGGGAAGATGGACGTCGCGCTCGACACCACGCGGCGCGACGAGCTCGGCGAGCTCGCCGAGGCGTTCAATCACATGACGGGCGCCGTGCGTGATCGCGAGGCGCAGAGCAAGGAGGCCCGCGAGGCGCTGCAAACGCTCGCGGGCGAGCTCGAGGTCATGCTCCAACGCGAGCGCGAGAAAACCGAGGCCCTCTCCCGCCTCCGGGCCACCGTCGACGTGCTCTCCACGCCGGTGCTCAAGGTATGGAAGGACGTGCTCGCGTTGCCCATCGTCGGCGCCGTCGACGAGCAACGCGCGCAGAAGATGATGGAGAAGGTCCTCGAGGAGGTCGCGCGGACGCAGTGCCGCTTCATGATCATCGATATCACCGGCGTGGATACCGTCGACGCCGCCACCGCCGATCGGCTGCTCAAGGTGGCCGCCGCCGTGGAGATGCTCGGGGCCCGGTGCCTGATCACCGGGATCCGCCCCGTCGTGGCCCAGGCGCTGCTTTCGCTCGACGTCTCCTTCGGCGATCTCCGGACCCTACGCACGCTGGAGGACGCCTTGCGCCATTGCCTGAAGCTCCTGGCGAAGGCGCCGCGCGAGAGGCGCTGAGCTCGAGCAGGCCCGGGGCGTTGCCCCCAACCTCGCGCCTCAGTCTTTTTCCGCCTCGTCCACCACCTCGTCCAGCGTCGGTCGGGACTTCGGCGTGGTGATCTCCTTCGGCTGTCGGTATCGTGAAACCTTGTACGAAGGCATCCGCTCCGTGCCCCATAACGCCAGGACCACGTCGAGGTACGTCGCGAAGCTCGACAGGTTCGATTCCATCATCTCCGCGCCGTGGTCGTCGGCGATGAGCGTGAAGGGCGGGCGGTCCGCCGGGCCGAATACCAGATCGGCATGGTAAAACTTCGCGTAGAAGTCCACGACCACGGCGCGAACGCGCGATTCGTCCTCGTCCTCGTCCGGATCGACGCCGTAGATCACGCGATGATCGTCGTCGGTCCAGTTGACCGTGCCATCCATGACCCATCCGGGGGAAAACACCTCGCCGATCGGCAACAAATTGATGACGCCCGGGGGTGTACCGTAATCGGGCCAGCCAAACGGCTCGATCGAATTGCCGTATTCGCGCCCTCGGAGGCCCCAGGCGAGGAACACGCCGTCGTGGGCGAGGTAAAACGCGAGCACGTCGTCGGGGAGCGAGCGCCCGAGCGCCTTCTCCGCGGAGAGGATGGCGGCGCCACTCACGGGCGGCCGGATCACCACGTCGAAGACCTCGATCTTCGGATGCGCCTGCAGGGCGTCCAGCATCTCCTCGAACGATTCCTGGAAGGTTTTGGGCATCCGGGGAGGTTCGCATACCCGCCCGCGGCCTGTCGAGTCGGACTCCTCATTCGTACCACGTAGGCACGATCGCCCGCACCTCGGGGAGCGCTGCGAGGCGGCAGAGCTTGTCCCACGCATCGTCCACGAGCGCGCCATGGTGCGCGACGCACGTCGCCACGTCTGGTCGGGCAACGTCGACGGCAGGCCCGTACACGTCGACGGCAGCCGAGCCCCTGTCC
>JANMGF010001065.1:0-3356 GCA_031374535.1 Polyangium sp. (in: bacteria) | reverse complement strand
CGAGATCGAGCGCGCCGCGCGCACCCTTGGGGCGAGCGCTCGGGGTCTTGTGGAGGAGGCGCGCGACGATCTCGTCGAGCTCCTTGTTGACCCAGCCCTTCGGCGCGACGGTGGACGCAGCGGGGGCCTCGCGACCGATGTGCGCGGCGGCGACGTCGGCGCCCGTCTCGCCGGTGAACGGAGGTTTGCCCGCGAGGAGCTCGAAGAGCAGGGAGCCGAAGGAATAGACGTCGCTCTGCGCGTCGAGCGCAGCGCCGCGGACCTGCTCGGGCGAGAGGGCGCGTGCGAGCGCGGGGACGCCGAGGGGGCCGCCGGGGCCCGCGCCGAGGCGATCGCAGCCGGCGTCGAGGAGGTACGCGCGGACCTTGCCGCCGTCGCCGCGGCCGACGAGCACGTTCTCGAGCTTCACGTTGCCGTGCACGACGCGCGCCTCGTGCAACGCCGTGAGCGCGCCGAGGACCGCGCGGACGATCTCGCGCGCCTCGTTCATGTGCAGCGCGCCCGTGCGCGTCACGCGCGCGGCGAGCGGCTGGCCGTCGATGGGTGCGTACGCGACATACGCGCGGCCCGAGGAGACGCCGGCTTCGAGCGAGGCAGGCAGGCCCTCGTGCGTGACCTTCCCCGCGAGCCGCACGGCCGTGAGGAAACGCTGGAGAGCGCGTGGACCTGTCGCCGCATCCCTACGGAAGACCTTGAGGATCCGCTCTGCCGGTGCGCCGTCTCCCTCGACCTTGCGCGTCGCCGCGTACACGGTGGCGCGCGGGCCTTCGCCGATCTTGCGCGTCACGGTGAACGGTCCGACCGTCGCGCCTGCCTTGAGCTCCTCGGCGAAGACCGTGCCCTTCTTCTGCAGCTCGCGCAGCTTGCCGTCGGCCTCGGGCCTCGCCGCGAACATCGCATCGATGAGCGCGTCGACGGCGTCGTTTTCGAAGCATCGATCCGTGAGTGCGCGCGCGAAGGATGCCTTCGAGACGGCGCCTCCCACCTGGGCCGGGTCGAGGCCGAGCAGATCGCTGGAAAGCGCGGTCATTTCATCGAGCGAGAAGAGGCGCTCGAGCTCGCCTCGGACGATATCGATCGACATGAACACTCCTCGGGATCCTTCGCTGGGGGCGCGCCTCATGGTCAGCATTCGGTCCAGCCGAACCGACCAGGGGCTCCCGCGGCCGGGCGTATGCTAGCCAAAGGTCTGGTCGTTCGCGAAGAACAACCGACCCAAAAGAACGAGAGCGGGACGTGTTGGCGCGGGTCTGGAAAGTTGACCGATCGCCCCGGGCCGTGGCAGGGAGATGGACGTGCGTCGACTCACCTTGGCGATCGAGCGGGTTCTACCCGTGGGGATCCTGGTCGTGGCGGTCATCGGGGTGCCGGTGATGATCCTCTCGCCGGAGGGGCTGCCGCGGCTGCGGGGGCTCGAGCGGGAGCTCGAGCAAGTGGAGGAAGAGAGCGCGGAGATGCGCCGCGAGATCGACGCGCTGCGGGGGCGGGTCGAGAGGCTGCGCGACGATCCGACGGCGGTCGAGCGCATCGCGCGGGACAACCTCGGGCTCGTGCGACAGACCGAGGTCGTGTTCCAGTTTCCAGCGTCGCGCTGACCCGGCCCTCGGGATCCCCTGGCCTGCATAAAGAGTGATATCGTTCGCGCCGTGTCGGTCGAGTTGGGGCGACGCCTGATCGCGGCGAACCTGGTGCCGCGGGAGAAGGTGCAGGAGGCTCTTCTCCTGTCGGTCGTGCGGGGGATCCCGTTCACGCGGGCGCTCGTCGATCGAGGCGCGATCACGGAGGCCGAGCTCGACGAGGAGATCGCGCGGTACGCGGGGCCGGGCTTGCGTCACGTGCAGGGGGCGCCGGATCTCGTGGCGAAGCTGCCGCGGGCGATGTGCCGGAGGCTCTGCGCTTTGCCGACGCGTATCGATCCGTTCACGGGGACCGTGGACGTGGCGGCGGCCGATCCGCTGGACACGCACATCGAGCTGGAGATGTCGTTTCATCTCGGCGCGCCGGTGCGGGTGCTGCGCGCGCCGATGGGCGCGGTGGAGGAGGCGATCCGTCGCATCGAGCTCACGGCCGCGCAGCCGGAGGGGCCGAAAAAGCCGCGGCCGAGGCGCGTGACGCCCGCTTCGCCGTATGGCGCGCCGCAGTCGTCGATCCCGCCGCCGCCCACGATCAGCACGCCGATTCCGCTGGTCAAGCGTGTGCCCGAAGGCGCGGAGCCAGACGCGTCGCAAGCTTCGACGACGCCGGCGACGCGACGCGGAGCGCCGCCGGGTACGTTGCGCGCAGGCGCGCCGGTCGAGCGGGCGTTACGTTCGGCGTTGCCGGGAACGAGAGCGGCGCCCGCGACCGTGGGCTCGGAGGATCCGCCGCGCGTGTCGTTTCCCTCGACGCCGCCGCCGGGGCCAGCGTCGGTGCCGTCGCCGCTCGCGGTGGCGCCGCCCGAGCTGACGGCGTGGCGCGGCGCGACGCGGCCGACGCTGGATCCATCGCTGTTTTCGCGTGCGCCTTCGAGCGACGGGGGGACGGCGCCGCGCGTCGTGAACGATGCGCCGAACGAAGAGAAAGACGCTCGTTCGACGACGATGTGGACCACGCACGACGCGCCCGTCGTTGGATCTCTCGCGCCCGCGCTCGGGGGCTCGATCCCGGACGCACATGCAGGGCCGAACTCGTTCGCGCCTACGCCGTCGGCGCGCCGCGGTGGTGGTGTGTCCGTGCCGCCGCCTGCGATGTCGCTTCCGGTACCGACGAAGGGTTCGCCCGCGGCGGTGGAAGATCCGCACGAAGAGGAGCCGCAGCGCCAGACGTTCGTGGGGCCGCCTCCCCTGCCCTTTCCCGATCCGAGCGCGATCCTCGGGGCGCTCGCGCGGGCCGCGACGCGCGACGAGATCGTGTCGCTCGCGCTCGGGGGCGCGGCGCTGTTCGCGCGTCGCGTGGCGCTCTTCGCGGTGAAGCGGGACGGGTTTTACGGGTGGACCTGCAACGAGGAGTTCGGCGACGACGAGGCGCTGCGGGCGCTCATGATCCCGCACGACATGCCGAGCGTGTTCGCGACGGCGACGGCCACGTCGATCTACCTGGGTCCCGTGCCCGAGACGCCTGCGCACGAGGGCCTTCTCGCGGTGATGGAGCACGCGAGCCCGGACGTCTCGGTGGTGGCGGTGCGTGTCGCGGGGAGGCCCGCGGCGGTGCTCCTGGTCGACGATCTCGGCGATACGCTCACGGGCACGCGCAGGATGGATGAACTCGCCCGCGCCGTGGGCGAGGCGCTGGCGCGGCTCCTTTCGGCGCGAGGATGAGACCCCGAGGACGACGGAAGCGATGAAGAGCGAAGACGGATCCGATCGGGACGAGTTCGA
>JANMGF010000145.1:0-1896 GCA_031374535.1 Polyangium sp. (in: bacteria) | reverse complement strand
GCAAAGCCCCGCGCGCGTGCCCCTGGAACACCCTCTCAGAACAAATTACTTCGTCCTCAAAATGACGTGGTAGCCGAACGGGGTCTCGACGAGGCCGCTGATCTCGTTGACCTTGAGCTTCTCGACGGCTTCCTGGAAGGGAGCGACCATGGCGCCCTTCGGGAACATGCCGAGGTCGCCGCCGCGGGCGCCGGCGTTCGGCTCGTCGCTGTACTCCGCGACGATCGTCTCGAACTTCGCGCCGGCCTTGACCTTCTTCAGGCCCTCCTCGGCGCGCACTTTCGCTTCTTCCTTCGTGCGCGTGACGTTCGCAGGCGCGCGCATGCCGCCCTTGTACATCACGAGGAAGTGCTTCGCGCCGAACATCTCCCGCTGCGGCTGCTGCTGCCCCGGGGTGGGCATCGGGCGCGGCGTCGCGGCGGGCACAGGCTGGCTCGCGGGCTGCGTCGTCACGGTCTCCGTCACCGGAGCGGCTGCGGGCTTCGCAGCGAGGAAGCCGAGCGGCTTGTTGAACAGCCCAAAGAAGCCGAGGACGCCGATGAGCACGAGGACGGCCAGGACCACGTGCGGCGTCCACCAGGTACCATCCTCGTCGTCGTCCGGCTTCGCGGCGACGTCGTGGCCCTGGTGTTTCGCGTGCGGGTCTGCTTCCTCCTCGTCCTCTTCTTCGTCTTCCTCGTCTTCTTCGTCCTCCTCTTCTTCTTCCTCTTCGTCGCGCTCGGACTCGCCTTCCGCGCCCTCGTCCTCGGCGTCCTCCTCGCTCTCGTCCTCGTCTTCGGCCTCGGCCTGATCCTGCTCCTTGTCGAGCTTGGGATCCTCTTCGTCCTTGCGCTGCTTCTTGGTCTCTTTGCTCATGGTGACTTCTTCGAGAGAGGGCTTTGCCCCACCGTTCTTGCCGCGCGGGCGGCGATGACCCTGTTTCGGTCCGGTCGAGTTAGCACGCACCTTGGCGGCTCGTCAGGCGATCTCCGCGTATCCCCCCGTGAGCACCGGATCCGGTCGTCCCTTCACGCTCGCCTGGAGCGCAATCTTTCCACCTTCGAGCAGGTAGCCCCGCGTGACGATGGTGTCGCCCGGCCACACCGGCTTGCGGAACTGCGCGGAGATCATCCGCAGGCGCGAGGCGTCACCGCCGAGCAGGTGCTTCGTCACGGCGCGCGCGGCGAACCCGTACGTCGCGAGCCCGTGCAGGATCGGGCCCTCGGCGAAGCCGACGCTCGCGGCGAACGCCGGGTCGGCGTGCAGCGGGTTGTAGTCGCCGAGCAGGCGGTAGAGCAGCGCTTGCTCCGGGGACGTCGTCTCCTCGTGCGTGAACGTCGGCTCGCGATCCTTCGGGATCGAAGGTTCGTCCGGATCACTCGGGGGACGCGGGCCGCTGAAGCCACCTTCGCCGCGGTAGAGGATCGACCACGTCGTCTCGTAGACGCGCTCGCCTTGCAGCGTGGTCGTCGTGTCGATGACGACGCGCGCGAGCTTTTTCATGTCGTAGATCCCGCGGATCGTGGCCGTCGTCTCCAGCGTGCCGGAGGACGGGATCGGCGCGAAGGCGCGGATCTTCTGGCCGCCGTGGACCACCATCGCGAAGTTTCCGCCCGTGCGCGCGAGCGACTTGAAGAGCGGCTCTCCTGCGGGGATCACGGCGAAGGTCGGGTAGACCTTCATGCCGTCCGCGGCGCCCTCGTAGAGGTAGGCGAGCTCGTCGCGCTTCGCGCCGATACCGAGCGCGTAGAGGGCGAGCGTCTTCCAGTCGTATGTGAACGAGCTTGGCTCCGTGGTGAAACCGAGGCTCGTGAGATCGAGGGTCATCGCGACTCCCGTGAGGATCGGGACAGGGACACGTACCGATCCCGCGCGCAAGCGTCAATTGTTAGGTCACAGGAGCTCACTCGCGGGGGG
>JANMGF010000143.1:0-2256 GCA_031374535.1 Polyangium sp. (in: bacteria) | reverse complement strand
CGCGGCGGGAGCGGCGTTCGCGCGAAACATGCTAAAGGGGTCTCTGGATTCGGCTCGGCGGGTCCGAGCCCTCGTTTTCGAGCGTTGGAAGGTGTCTCCATGGCTGAACAAAAGGTGCCCATGACGCCCGAAGGGCAGGTTCGGCTCCGCGAGGAGCTCGAGCGGCTCAAGAAGGTCGAGCTCCCGCAGGTGGTCAAGGACATCAGCGTGGCCCGCGACCACGGTGATCTGTCGGAGAACGCCGAGTATCACGCGGCGAAGGAGCGACAGGGGCTCATCGTGGCGCGCATCTCGTTCATCGAGCAGACCTTGAGCCGCGCGGAGGTCATCGACCCGTCCAAGCTCAGCGGCAGCAAGATCCAGTTCGGCGCCCGCGTGAAGCTCATGAACGTCGATACCGACGAGGAAGTCGCCTACCAGATCGTCGGGCCCGAAGAGGCGGACATCAAGCAGAACCGCATCTCGATCTCGTCGCCGCTCGCGCGTGGGCTCATCGGGCGCGAGGTCGGCGAGGAGGTCCGCGTCGTGATGCCGGCCGGGCCTCGCACCTTCGAGATCCTCGAGATCGTTTACGCATGAACAATCGCGGCGGGGAGGGCGCACACGTGCCGCCCGCCGCGCCCCGCCCGAGCCGCGCGAAGGGTCGGCTCGTGGTCTCGGCGCCGAAGCCGGACCGGGACGGCGCGAGCGTGGCGCGGCCGCGCGCGCGGACGAGGGATCTGCCGCTGGGATGGCGGATCGCCGACGGCTACCTCGCGATCGGCGTGTTCCTGCTGCTCGAGCTCTTGATCGTCGGGCTCGCGTTCCGGCGCGAGCTCGTCGGGCTCCATGAGCTCACGCTCGCGCTCTCACGGCTCTGGCCGATCGCGTTCGCCGCAGCGGTGCCGGCCGCCGCGGTCGGCGGAGTCGTGGTCGAGCTCGCCCGCCACGCCGAGGGGCGCTGGGGCAGGGTAGGGCTCGGGGTCTTCGCGGCGAGCTTCGCGGGCTCCGTGGCGTACGGCGTTTCCACGGGCCGCTTGCTCGCCGGCGCTCTCCGCGCGCCGTTCGTCGGGACCGTCGCGATCGTCGCGTTCGCAGGCGCTTTCATGATGGGCCCGCTCGTCGCGCGTGCGCTCGCGCCGCGGCCGAGGCGGACGTTCAGCCTGGGGATCTTCGTGGGCGTGCTCGGCGTGTTGTTCACGCTCGAGCTCGTCAACCTGCTCGTCCTGCCGCGCCTTTATCCGGCGTTCCATCGCGGACTTGCGTTGCTGGTTCTTTTCGTCGCGCCCTTCGCCACGGTCGCTTGGGACACGCCTCGACGAACGAGGCCCGAGGGCGCGGACGATCCGGAAGGGGCCCTCGCGCCCTTCGGCGCCAAGCTCGCGCGCGCGGCGCTGGCCCTCGGCCTCTTCGCGCTCTCGGCCGCGGCCTCGCCCTCGGCTGCCGCGCGCCTTGCGCCCGCGGACAACGTGCGGCTCGTGTACCTGACGCGCGCGCCCGTGCTCGCGAACGCGGTGGAGATCGCCGCCGCGCTCTCGCCGCCGCCGCCGCTCGACGACACGTCGATGCCTGCGATCGTCGGGCAGGGAGGGCGAGCGGTGGATCTCGTCGGCCGCGACATCGTGCTCGTCACGATCGACGCGCTGCGCGCCGATCACGTCGGCGCTTACGGGTACGGTCGCAAGACGACGCCGACGATCGACGCGCTCGCAGCCGAGGGCGTGGTCTTCGAGCGGGCCTACACGCCGACGCCGCACACCTCGTACGCTGTCACCTCGCTCATGACGGGCAAGTACATCCGCCCGCTCGTGCTCCAGGGCCTCGGCGCCGACTCCGAGACGTGGGCCGGTCAGCTCCGCCGCTACGGCTACAAAACAGCGGCGTTTTTCCCGCCGGCGGTCTTCTTCATCGACGCCGAGCGGTTCGGCCCGATCCGCGAGCGCGGGCTCGACTTCGAGTACCGCAAGATCGAGTTCGCGAGCGCCGAGCGACGGTCGAAGCAGGTCGAGACGTACCTCGACGCCGTCGATCGAGGCGCCCGCGTTTTCCTGTGGGTGCACCTCTTCGAGCCTCACGAGCCCTACGAGACCCACCCAGAGCATCCGTTCGGCGATCGCGACATCGATCGGTACGACGCGGAGATCGCCGCGGCGGACGCGGGCCTCGGCGCGATCCTCGCCGCCGTGCGCGCGCGACGGCCGGGCGCGGTGGTGATCGTGAGCGCCGATCACGGCGAGGAGTTCCAGGATCACGGCGGCCGCTACCACGGCACCACGG
>JANMGF010000105.1:0-3187 GCA_031374535.1 Polyangium sp. (in: bacteria) | reverse complement strand
CTGCGCCGCCTGCGCCGCCGTTGCCCATGCTTTCGTTTTCGCAGGTCGCGCTGCATCCGTCGCCGGACATCACGTTCCCGTCGTCGCACGCCTCGCCGGGATCGACGTCGCCATCGCCGCACGGGTCGATCGCACCGTACTCGTAGCAGCCCATGTCGTGCGCCGCGCCGTTGATACCGTCGCCGTCGGCCGGTCGACTCTTTCCCTCGATGTCCGTCGTCGGCGCCCCGAGAGAGGTGCCTGCGTCGATGCAAATGCTGGTCATTTGCAGCCGGAGGTCGGTCGGCGGAGCGACGAAAAGCGGGTTCTGGGAGATACACCCCTCACCCGCGGAGGTATTCACGTAATTGCCCGACGCATGACCCCAGACGTTCGAATAGGTGACGTTCGCCGACGCCTGACCGGATCCGGACGAGATGTTGATTCCGTATTGAGACGTGGGGCTGCCGGTGAGAATGCTGTTCTTGATGTTCACCGTCGCGGTCGTATTCACGCCCGGCGAAAGGTAGACAGCATGATTCTTGCTCCCGTAGATCGTCGCGTTCGTGAGGTTCACGATCGTCGCCGTACCCGCCACGGAGGTCGCCAGCCACACGCCTGTGTCTCCGCCCTCCAGGAGGGCGTTCTCGACGGTGGTCGTGGTGGTATCGGCGGCGTAGATCAGGGCGCCTTTGTTGCTTCGAACGGTGAGGCCGGAGAACGTGGGGCTCGCCGTGCCATCCACCTCCACCCCGATGAGGCTGCCGAGCACCACGATATCCTCGACCTTGGGCGTGCCTGCCTCCAGCCATATCCCGATCTGCGTCGACTCGACCTTCACGTGCGAGAGCATGAGCGCGCTCCCCGAAGCGCGCGAGCGTACGGCGACGGTGCCGTCCGCCATCGCGGCGTGCGTGATCGTGGCCGCGCCCGTCGCCTCGACGATGATCCCATACCACGTGTTTTCGCCCCCGCCGTTCTGGGAGGTCAGCACGACGGGGCTCGGCGCGGTCCCGAGGACGTCGAGCTTGCCCTTCACCGTGAGCTCGACGCGGGCTGTGCTCTCGCCTGCGCCCTGCCCATCCGTCTCCGCGAACTGCACGACGGTGCCCGCTTCGATGTGGAGGAAGGCCCCTTCGGGCACGGTGATATCGCCCTGGACGAGGTAGGGGCTGCCGGCGGAGGTCCACGTCTGGTTGACGAGATTGCCGCCCGCGATGGTGGTCTCCGCGCGCGCTTCGCCGGGGACGATAACGAGAACCGCAGGCGCGAGGAGGAACGCCGTGATGGACACGGCACGTGATATCGGGCGAATCGACATGGTGCAAGACCTCCGGGGCGGGGAACCGTACAACGGGACCCGCTGGAGCGTCAACCCGGCTCCTCCCCCTCATTCGCCCCGCCCCGACAAAATCAACCGAGGCCGCGAAACTCGCGGTACCGCACCTCGTACTTCTCGTGATAGGACGTGGATCGTGCGCAGTGATCCGCCTTCGAGCGCCAGCTTGGCCATGGAGCGGTATGCGGATGGAGACGAGGGCGCGTTCGTCGAGGTTTACGACGCCCTCGCTCCGCGGCTCCACGTCTACCTGTCCCGGCTCACCCGTGACGAGGCCATCGCGGAGGATCTCTTGCAGCAGTCTTTCCTCAAGATCCACGACGCTCGGGCCCGCTTCACGCGTGGCTCCAGCGTCGAGCCCTGGGCCTTCTCCATCGCCCGACGCCTGTTCATCGATTGGGCCCGGCGCGAGCGGTACGATCGACGGGGCGAACCTCTCGAAGGCGAGACCTTTGCCAGCGGCGATCCAGACGCCGAGGCGATTCTCTCGGCGCGCGAGCTCTCCGACGCGCTCCACGCGAGGCTCCTGCTCCTGCCCCCCCAGCAACGCGAGGCATTCCTGCTCGTACGCGAGGAGGGACTCTCCGTTTCACAGGCCGCCGAGGTGCTGGGTACCACGATCACGGCGGTCAAACTTCGCACGCATCGCGCCTACAAAAGCCTGCGCCTGGCGCTCGAGGGAGCCGACGAGGAGGGAGGTGATTCGTGAATACCGCCCCGTCCCCGCTGCGTGATCGCGTGCTCCAGGCCGCCGCTGCGCGGAAGTCACCGACCCGGAGAACACATCGACAGAAACGCGCGCTCGTCCTGGGAATCCCTTTGCTCGGGCTCGTGGCGTTTGCGGTGATGCCTCCCCTTTCGCTCCGCGGGCGTCCTCTTTCGTATGTCCTCGTCTCGGTGGGGGTCATGCTGGTCGTCGCCGCGGCCTCTGCGTCGTGGGTGCTCGCACGGGGAACCTCGACGCTCGGACGCCCACGGGATTCCCTCCGCAAGGTCATTGCCGCCGTCCCTTGGGGGCTCGCGCTGGGCGCCCTCGCGGCGAACGTCGCGGCTCCCGATACCTGGATCGCGCCTACCTCGGACTTGCTCATCCATTGCGAGTGCGCGCTCGTGAGCCTCGGAATCGGCGCCGCGCTCCTCGTTTCGTTTGCCTGGACCGAACGCGAGAGTGATCCGATTGCGCCGCGGGTGACAGGCGCGAGCTTCGGCGCTGCTGCGGGCGCGTTATCGGCCCTTGTGCTGGCGATTCGTTGCCCGCACGCCGATCCCGTTCACGTCCTCGTGACCCATGTTATCCCCGTGGCTCTGCTCGCCGCGCTCGGCGCGGTTGTGGGCGCGCGCTGGCTTGCCTTGAAGGGCGCGCGCTCCGTCTCGTCGTCGACGTCTACTCGTTGACGTACATCGTCTGCCAGACGGGTAGGAACACGTACGCCCCATTCGCGTCCTTGGGGGACACGCCGCCCGCCTGCGTGGAGCTGTGGCCGTCATTCGTGGCGGCAGACGTGACGAGCCGGTGGCTGCCGCCATAAGGCGCGGAAGCGTCGTCGACGGACACGGGCATTCCGGGGATGCCCATGGTCTCGAACGATTTCAGGTGCCCTGTGTGCTGGTCATCGCCCGTATGCGTGAAGGCATAAAAACGATCCCGGGGCGTGAGCGGGGTCTTCCCGAGCCAGGCCTGCCCGGAGTCGAGCGGGCCGGACAGGCTCACGACGCCATGGACCTGCCGGTGAAGGCCGATGATGGCCGAGGTGCTGGCGCCGTGCGAGATCCCTGAAACGAGGATCTTCGACCATTTCGGCTTGTCGCCGTCGAGGAAATAGGTCCAGTCGCCCTGGGGGATCTGGGTTTGCAAGTACTGGAGGCCCT
>JANMGF010000102.1:0-7208 GCA_031374535.1 Polyangium sp. (in: bacteria) | reverse complement strand
GCTTCAGATCGCGATGAACGCCGCCCGCCCCGTGCAACGTGAAGAGCCCCCGCGCCACGTGCCCCATGATCCTTCGCGCGCGCGCCGCGGGCATTCCGAAGCCGCCGTGCGCCGCGATGACGCGGGCCAAATTTTGCCCCGCGAGATACTCGCGGACGATGAACGGTGCGGCGCCGCGCGGGCTCTCGATCGTGCCGTGATCCATCACGTGCGCGAGGCCCCGGCGATCCGGGAGCGCCGCGAGCTTTTGCAGGAGCACGGCTGCCTCACGCGCGAACCGCGTGAGCGCAAGCGCGTTTTCCACGAGACCGGGCCGGTACACCTTCACGGCGGCCGGCGCGCCGAGGCCCTCGGGGAGGGTCTTGAAGACCCAGCCCGAGCGACCCTCGCCGACGAGCTCGGCGAGCTCGTAACGGACGCCCTGCGCGCCTTCGAGCACCCGGCCGATCAGGCTTTGTCGGAGTTCGGCGTCCACGAAGCCCAAGGTCTACGAGGAAAACGGCTTCGCGAAAAGAAACGAGCGCGAGCCCCTCGTGTTCGAGGCCCGCGCTCCGTCGTGCTGCGAAATGGGGTGTCTTCTGTTACACGCCGAGAAGCTGGACGAGCTTCGCTGCGGTGGTCAGGCCCACGTGTTGCCCGGCCTTCGCTCCACCCTTGAAGACGAGGACGGTCGGCACGCTGCGGATGCCGTACTTCTGGGCGATTTCGGGGGACTCGTCGATGTCGAGCTTGCCCACCTTGACCCTGCCCTCGAACTCGTCGGCGAGCTTGTCGACGATCGGCGCGAGCGCCTTGCAGGGCCCGCACCACGTGGCCGTGAAGTCCACGAGCACGGGGACATCGGACTTCAGGACATCTTGTTCGAAGTTGATCTGGTTGAAGGTGTGGACGTTCTTGCCAGCCATGGTGCCTCGCTCTCCGCCGGGCCTTCGGCGATCGGTAGGGCAACCAAACGTAACTTCGAGAAATGGAGCCGACAAGGCTCCTGCTCGTGGTTCCTTTCTGCTACATGACCACACGCTCCCGCGTCGGGGAGCACACGAGTACGAATGGCCCCGCGGATCCTCGTCGTCACGCCGACCTTCAACGAGCGTGACAACCTCCCGCGCTTCGTGCGCTCGGTCCTCGAGGTCGTCCCGGCAGCAAACGTGCTCGTCGTGGACGATGCCTCCCCCGATGGCACGGGCGAAGTCGCCGACAAGCTCGCGGCAGAAGATCCGCGCACCACGGTGCTCCATCGTCCAGGCAAGCTCGGGCTCGGGACGGCGTACGTGGACGGCTTCCGGCGCGCGCTCGATCTCGGCTACGACATCGTGGTCGAGATGGACGCGGATCTCTCGCACGATCCGCAGTACCTGCCGCGGTTCCTCCGCGCCTTCGAGGAGGGCGCCGATGTCGTGCTGGGCTCGCGCAACCTGCCGGGAGGTGGCGTCGTGGGCTGGGGGCTCGGGCGGCATGTGCTTTCGAAGGGAGGGTCGCTCTACGCGCGGACGATCCTCGGCGTGCCGATCCGGGACCTGACGACGGGCTTCAAGGCGTTCACGCGCCGCGCGCTCTTGGCGATCGAGATCGAGAGCCTGCGTTCGAACGGCTACTCGTTCCAGATCGAGACGACCTACCGCGCGCTTCGCAAGGGGCAACGTGTCGTCGAGGTGCCGATCGTGTTCGTCGATCGGCGCGCGGGCCATTCGAAGATGAGCCGGAGCATCTTCGCCGAGGCCGTGGTCGAGGTGTGGCGTCTGCGTTTCGACGCGCTCAAAGGCCGGATCTGAGAGGATCGTTCAGCGCACGAAGCCGCGTCGCTGGAGGCTGACCACGCGCCCGAGCGCCACGACTTTGAGCGCCGCCGGGTGGTTCTCGTACTCGTCCTGCTGCATGTGCGCCTCGGCGACGATCCGCGCCTTGAAGCGCTGGAACATCGGCAGCTTCTTCGCGAGGGCCTCGGGCAGGTACGCGGGCATCGGCTGCGAGGAGCCCCCGGGCACGAGGACGCTGCGGATCCACGGCTCGCCGAAGACCGTGCGTTTCTGGTAGTGCCGCTGCTCGAGCAACATGCGCTCGGTGTGCGAGTCGACGTAGCTCGGCGGCAGCATGCGGTTGCCTTGCGCGAAGGCGTCCTTCACCTGCTGCGTGAGCCGCTCGGCGACGCCGCTCGAGCTCGAGAGCCACGCGGTCTTGAGCAGCTCGTTCACCGTGTCGACGGTCTCCTTGAGTTTCTTGTCGCCCGCGATGAGCGGCGTCACGGCGGTGACCGTGGCCTTCAACGTCTCGAGCTCGTCGAAGGGGAACGTGAGCTCGGCCGAGACGAGCACGAGCGGCGGGGTGAAGGTTCCATCCTCGGCGACGGCGTCCGCGATGGCCTCTCCGATGCCTTCGGCGTCGGTCGTTTCGCCGCGGGTGAGCACGGCGAAGACGTCCTTGCGGTTGCGTACGTCGGGCGGCTCTTCGGGCGGGGGCTCGTCGTCGAAGTCGAGATCACGCGGCTTGGGCTTCTTGTCGAGCAAGAGCTTCCAGCGCGCGTGTTCGCGGATCTTCGGGGGCGAGGCCGGGTCGAACCAGATCAGGTCGACGACGTCGCGCGAGGGGCCGCGGTGCGTGTACGGGCGGGAGGACGTGACGGGCGCGCCGCTCGGCTGGGAATCACTCGGCGAGGACCACTGGCCTGCGAGGGCGGCTGCGTTCGAGGCTGCCGCGGCGCCGACGGTGGCCGCGTTCGCGACGGCTGCGGGGGGCGGAGGTGCGGCTTGCGAGGCGCTCGAGAAGGCGACGGCAGCGGCGGCTCCGGCGAGGCCCGCTGCGGCCATGGCGGTGGCGGTCGAGGGGACGGGGCTCGGCGGGGACAAACCCGCGGCCATGCTGCCGACGGTCGGCGCGGAGATGCTCTCGTTCCCGGCGCGTGTGGAGGCGCTTGCCCAGGGGCTATCGAGCGGCGAAGGGCTCGGCGAGGGCGCGGCTTGAGGGACACGCGCGGGCGGCGCAGGCGGCGGCGTGGGCGGCGCGGGCGGCGGCGCGGAGGGCTGCGCGAAGGGTGTCGCGTTGGGTACCGCGGGCGAGGGCATGCTCGGAGCCTGTGCGTTTCGCGCGGCCGAGAGCCAGGGCGGCGCGGCGTCGCCGGGCGGGGGGCGATCGGCAGGCGGCTCGGGTGCGCTCGCGGGGGCCACGTTTTTCGGCGCGATGAACGGAAGGCCCGCGGCCTGTGGCGCTGCGCGGGGCGGGGCCTGTGCACCCGCGGCGCGCGGCGCGCTCATCTGGCTTAGCGCGGAGACGCTGGCGGACGCGGGTTTGGCGGGGATGTCGCCCGCCACGTCCGGGCGCAAGAACGGAATCGTCGCTGCTTTCTGAGGTTTGTCCGCGGGGGGCGGCTGCCGCGTCGGCGCTTCCCGCGCGCCCTCGTGATGCGACTCGTTCATCGAGGCGGCGCCACTCGCGGCGAGCAATCGTTCGACGTCGGCCCACGTGAGGCGCTGGCCCGGCTCTTCCATCGCGACGACGACGCGACCGAGCCCGTTCGGCCGATCGAGCCCGATCTGCGCGCGCCACGTGAGCGTGCATTGCGCGCGGTCGGTGTCGATCCAGAGCGTGTCGCACTTCATCGTGATGTCTTGCGGGCCCCCGCCCGGTCGAAGCACGAAGGCGCGCGGATGCAGGCCCGGCAAGCTCGTCACGAGCCGCGGGTTTTGCGGGTGCAGGTTCTCGAGGACGAGGCGCTCGTTGTCGCGCAGCTCGTCGAGCTGTTGATCCCGCGGGGCGCAGTTGAAGTACGCCGGGTCGATGTCGTCCGGCACCGGCTGCTCGCGGACGACGTGTTGCGAGAACGTCGCGGCATGACCGCCGAGCCCGTCGATACGACCGGGCCACGTGGGGGCGATGGGGCCATACCCGATGGGGCTGATCACGTCGCTGCGGCTCTGCACGAGTTTGCCGGGCGGCTGCAGGTTCGGCACGGGGGAGGCGCCGTACGGGTCGGGTTGCGCGTCGGACCGGACGCCGACGGGGTTGGGCGTGTCGGGCCCTCCCGCGGCGCGCTCGTAGCGCAGCGGCACCTTGGCCACGCGGCTCGTCTCGCGCACGGCGCCGTCCGCGCCGAACGAGCGATCGCAGAAGGCCTCGATCGATTTGTCGATCCCGCCGACGACGATACGCGTGAGGATCGAACGAACGGCCTCTCCGCGCGGGGCAAACGCGTTGCCGACGAGGACCACGTCCGCGCGCACCTTGAACGGCACGAGATCACTCGGCGAGTACACGCTGCGCGCCGGATCGTCGTTCCAGTGGTTGTCGTCCTCGTTGGGATCGTCCTGGTTCGGCGCGAGGCGCGACTGGACGGGCGCGAGGTCGTACGTGGCCTTGCAGACGACCGTGAGGACCCACCCGCCGCGTCGAGGCTGCCAGAGCAGTGACGCGACACGGAAGGGACAAACTGTGACGACCTCCATACATGGGTGATACTAATCGACCGTCGCTTCAACGGATACGCCCGTGAGGGGGATGCGAGGCGTCCCCCTCGGGACTAATGAAGCGTGTGCCAGTCGCCTTCGTGCTCGACCTTGGGCACTTCGGCTTCGGGTGGGAGCGCTCTCCCGATGTCGTCGCGGTTTCTGTCGATGCGCTCGATCAGGAGCGGCGCCGGTGCGGGCCTCTCTCGTCTCGCAGGCAAGCTCGGCGCCACGATCGGCGCGGCCGGCCATCGTGTCTCTTTGCTCGGAGGAACCTTCGTCCCCGCGCGGCGCCGCTCGATCACGCGTCGCCCGAAGAGGACCAGCACGCAGAGCGTCCAGACGCCGATCCCCGCCAGGAACACCGGCAAGAAGCCATAACGCCGCGCGAGATCCTTGCGCCACGAAAGTTCGATCTGCGCGAGGGTCGTCTCGTGCGCGGACGCGAGCGCCTGCTCGAAAACCTCGCCGCCGCGGGTTCGTTCGAGCGCCCCCACGAAGGCCGCGCGACGGGGCTTGTCCGTCAAGAACCGCGCGAGATCCGCGGCCTCTGCGTACGCCAGGGAGGACTCCGGTGCGTCGGCCGGGAGGCTGCCTTCGAGATCCGCGATCCCATGGAGTCGCTGCTGCAACGTGGCCAGAAGGAGCGCCTGCGCGCGTATCGTCGCCGCTTCGCCCGCCACGTGCGCGGCCCAGCCCTCGTGCAGCCAGAGCGGCGCGGGCCTATGGTCGAGCACTTCGTCGAGGGCCACGTGCGCGAGCGCGTGCGGGAGCGCGACCCGAAGATCGGTCGGCTCGAGGGATCGATGCGAGCCGAGGCTCGTCACGACCAGCCGATGCCTGGAGAACGCGAGCGCCGGCGCGTAGGCAGGCACGTCCTCGGTAGGCCCGAGCGAACGCACCTCGTCGGGCACGGCAGCCACGCGGATCTCCACCGCAGCGAGGACCTCGTGGCCCAAGACCTCGCTCATGGTCTTCCGCGCCCGGAGCACCGCGGGGATCGCGGCACGCACACGCTCGTGCGCGGAAGGATGGTACGCGAACGTGATACCGGCTTCCTGAAGCTCGAGGTAACCCGTGGGACGCGCGGGCACGTCGGCGCGTGGATCCGACACGGAAGGCGCGTCGTGCGGGCGGGGCGGCGCTGCATGCGCGTCCGTGGCGACGAACCTCGACGCCATCACGACAAGCGCGATCGATCCTGCGGCGGAGGTCCTCCGCGTCTTCACGGGGCGACCTGCCCTTTCAACCGGACCACGCCGCTCGAATCTTCCGTCGCCTTCGACGCGATCAGCACGGCGGCGCCGGTCGCGACGACCACGCCGAGCGGGACCCAGAACCAGGCCGATCGATGCCACGGCGTCGGCGTCGGCTCCTTCGGCTTCGGCGTCGTGGGCGTGCTGGTTTTTTTCGGCGCGATCGGCGCCGGGGTCGCGACCTTTGCCGGGGGCAGGACGACCAGCTTTCGTAACGTCGCCGCGGCGCCGGGCCACGTGTAGCGGATTTCGCCCGCCTCGTTTCGTTCGGTCGTCGGCCCGAGCTCGATCGGCTCGTAACGCGCCGTTCCCACGCGGAGCACACGCGCGAGAGGGCGATCTCCGGCCATCGACACCGCGACCACGATCTCGGCTCGTTGCTCGGCGCCGAGCGAAGCCACGAGCCGGCGGCTCGGCGCGTCGTCGTTGGCCGTGAGAGCAAACCGAACCTCGGCAAGATCCCGCAGCCTCGCAGGCGCATCCGCGGCGGCCGGCTCTCCCGCGAGCACACGCGCCGTCGCATCATCGACGCTCGGCCTGAGCGCCTCATCCCGGTAGATCTCGCGCGCGAGAGGCTTCGCCGCCACGTCCGCGCCGGCCCCGATCGCGACGACCACGACCCCGCGCCCCGCCGTTTCCGACGTCTTCGCCTCCGGCCTCGGCGCCCCGGGCTCCTCCGCGAGGCCGACGCCCGCAGAGCCCAGCCACGTCCCACACCCGACGAGGGTAAGGGCGAGCACACGAAGACGCATGCGCGAGATTTTACGGAGGGCCCGAAGTCCCGTCAAAGTGTTTTTCGGCGAGATGCGCGCGTACAATCGGGTCAGATGGCGCGCTCGTAGACCCGATATTTCTTGTAAATGCGACCACCCATCAGCCGGATACCCGCATTGATGGGCGCGTTGTCCTCGACGGTCCACGACAGCTCGCCGCGCGTCAGGCCGAGGAGGTGGGCCGAGCGGTTCATCGCGACGTAGAGGAACGCGGAGAGGCCGGCGTACTTGCGCACGTTCCGGAACTTCTTCTTGATGCCGAGGATGATCAGCCGGGCGCTCTTCGGCCCCTTCACGCGCAGCCGATAAAGGAGCTTCGGCACGTTGGGGAGGAGGTTTCCGTCGAAATCGTGGATCACCTCGTTGATGTTCGGCAGGGCCAGGGCCACCGCGGCCGGCTCGCCGTCGATCGAGACGAGGTAGGTGATCTCGGGGAAAAGGATGAGCCTCATGTCGGCCGCCATCTTGGCGAGCTCCCGCTCGGAGAGCGGCACGAAGCCCCAGTTGTCGCTCCAGGCGTCATTGAAGATGTCCATGATGATGCGGACCTCTTCGTGCAAACGCTCCGGGGTCGCGTGGCGGACCGAGATCTCGGGCAAGGCGAGGATCTCGTCGTGCGCCTTTTGCGCGCGGGTGGGGACCGAGCCTACGTCGTAGCTCCAGGCATAGAAGTCCTTGAGCTTCTTGAGGCCCGCCTGCTCGATGAGCCCGCCCTGGTAGGACCTGTGGTGGGGCATCATGAT
>JANMGF010001058.1:0-4063 GCA_031374535.1 Polyangium sp. (in: bacteria) | reverse complement strand
GTCAGGGCCTCACCGACCGCCGGAGCGCGGCCCTTCGCGTAGTTCATCGCCCAAGGTCCAGCGCCTGCGCTGGTCCGGGTCCAGGGGTGGACAACCCCTGGTGGGGCCTGGGGCAAAGCCCCAGCGAGGCGGCGTCAAGATGAGACGATCGCCCCCTGCGCCTCACGCGCGAAGGTCCCTCGACGCCTCGATCGCACCCCGCGCCTCACGCAACTGGGTCGATCCAGACCTCGATCGACCCAGTTGCGCAAGCCACGCTACATTTTCACGGGTCGTCGTACGCCTCCTCCTCCCCCCCCGCCTCCGTCCCCTCCTGCCCTGCCCGCGCCCCCCTCCTCCGCGCCTCCTCCTCCTCGAGCACCGCCGCCCGCGCGTCCTGGTCCCGCAAATCCGGATCCCTCGGCACCCGCCGCGCGGGATCCGTCGAGCCGATGGCCGAAAGCGCGATCGTCACCATCGTCCGGAACATCGGCGCCGAGGCGCTCGTCGGGTCCGGGTCGAGGCGCGTCGTGATCAGCTCGAAATCGACGCCGCCCGTGAGAAGAAGGCCTGTCGCCAGCGGCATGCCGAGGGTCCCGCCCGCGGCCACCGCCGTCGTGACGATCGATCCCACGGGCACGGGCGTCCCCCGCGGGACCCCGAGCCTCGGCGTCGCCGCGAGCGGCGCCTCGCCATGACGAAAACGCAGGATGCCCCGCGCGATCACGCTCCGGAAATCCCGCCCCTCGCGCGGACGGCTCCACATCTCGAGCGCGGCGGCGTGTTGCGCGCCAAACCCGATCCGAGGACCGAGCGATGAATACGAATATCCGTACGTCCCGACGAACCCATACCCACGCCGGGAGACCCGCGTGTCGAAACGCACCTCGGGCGCCAGCACCTCGGTGGCCTCCTTCAAGAACGTCGGCGGGCTCGCCCTCGTCATCCCGAGCGCGGCGGTCCCCAGGATCCGCCGGGAGATCTCGAAGGTCGCGGTTCCGAGCCCGGACACGGTCGTCACGTCGGCCCGCCCCCGCGTGAGATCCACGTCGAGCAGCGCATGCTCGAAATGGGTGAACCCCGCCCGCAGGATCGGCCCGAACCGAAACCGACGGCCCGCCACCCACGAATACGAAGCGCTCGCCAGGACCGCGTGGCTGTCCATCCCCACCGCCTCGGGCGATTCCGCGGCGACGGCCCCCGCCTGCGTGTACCCGGCCTCGAATCGCGCCACCTGCCGCGGCGTCGTGGCCGCGGAGAAGCCGAATCGACTGCCGACCGTGTAAATGACCCTCCCCTGAAGGAACGGATCCCGCACCGTCAGCTCATTCGACGCCCGAAGCCCGAGCCTCGACGCGAGGAGCCCATCCGCGCCGAAAGAAAGGGCCGTGCGGGGCGAGGTCACGACGTCGAGCCGCGTCGCCGCCGTGCCCGCGAGATCCTGCGGAAACATAGCGCCCCGGCTCGCCGCGAGCGCCCGCCCATAACGACCGGATACGTCGAACAGGAAGGCCGCGCGCGCCGCCCGCGTCACGATCCTCGCCGACCCGTCCACGCTCGTCAGGGCGAGGCCATATCCCCCGCCCGGCGTGATCCCCGTGACTGCACTTTGCTCGACCGTCACCGCCGCCGTCGCGTCCGTGACGGCGAGCCCTACCGCGGGAAAAAATCCCAGCATGCGCCCCCTATCGTGCTGCGAGCCGCTCCGGCTCCGCGTCCCGCGCCCGCGGATCTGCGTAAAGCGCGAGCCCGACCGCAAAGCCGAGCCCGTGCGCGAGGTGGAGCACCGGGAAAATCGCCGCGACCATCGGGAAAATCTGCCCGTTCCTGCGGCCCGCCGCGCGCGCCGCCTCCGCCACGACGAGGAGCCCATACACGCCGAGCGCCGCCACGAGGACGGGCACCGCGGGCGGCCATATCGACGCGGCGATCACCAGCACGACGAACCCGGAGACCGCGGCGAACGGCACAAGGGGACGGATCGAAGGCGGCCGGCCCCTCTTGTGGATCGTCCGCGCACGCCCCGCACCATAATGGTAGTACTGGCGGAACAGGGCGCCGAACGACGCGCGTGGATAATAATACCCCACGACGCCGCGTGATTGATAGATCCGACCGCCACGCTCCAGGATCCGCTGGTTCAGCTCCGCGTCCTCGTTCGTCCGCGCCTCGAGATCAAAGAGCCCCGCGAGCTCGAAGGCCTCGCGGCGGAACGAGCCACACCATACGCTCTCGACGTACCCCTCGTGCTGGGGGTCGCGGCAAGCCGATCCGCCCACGCCGAGCGGGCTCTCGAGCGCCAGGCAAAGCGCCCGTTGAAAGGTCGTTCTCCCCCGCGGGCGCATGGCGCCGCCCACATTGAGCGCCCCGGTTCGACGGAGCGCCGCGACGGACGCCGCCACATAACCAGGATCATAATCGGCGTGGGCGTCCAGACGCACGATCACGTCCCCGCGCGAACGCTTGATGGCCAGGTTCATCGCCGCCGCCTGGATCCGCTGCGGGTTGTCCAGAAGAACGATCCGTGGATCCTCCGCCGCGAGCGCGCGCACGATTTCCCGCGTCCTGTCCGTGGACCTTCCGTCGACGACGAAGATCTCCATTCGCTCCGACGGATACCGTTGCCCTGCCGCGGCGCGTACAGCCTGCTCGATGTGGTCTGCCTCGTTGTAACAAGGAATCACGATCGAACAGAAGGGACGCTCCGCGAGCGTCCGAAGCACCACGCCGCCGCGCCCGGACTCGGGCCCCCAAACGTCGTCCATCCAAAGCCCCCCGAAAAGCGAGACGTTGCCCGCGGCAAAACCTCGCGCTGCCCCCACCCCACGACGCAGCCATCTTCCCACATCGTGCATCCTTTTCAATCGAGCGCGATCGAGCGATTCGCAGGATGCCCGGGGCGGCGCTAGCCACGGGATGGGCCGGCGAGGTTGCGCGCCCGAATTCGTATGCAATGCTGCATGGGTTGCTCGGGACAACCCATTTTTCATCGCGTGAAGGCCGGCCGCTCCGCGTGCTCGCCGTAACCCGTATTTTTCCGAATCGGGTGGAGCCGCTCGCGTGCCCATTCCAGCGCAGGCAACTCGCCGCGTTGTCCCGCCTCGCGGACGTGGTCGTGCTCGGCGTCGTGCCCTGGGTGCCCGGGGCGTCGCTGCTCGGGGATCACGCCCGGGTCGGACGGCTCAGCCGCGTGCCGGCGAAGGACACGATCGACGGGCTCTCCGTCGTGCACCCGCGCGCGCCTTACGTGCCGCTCGCCGGACCGTGGCTCTCCGCCGTGAACGGTCCGCTTTACCTCGCGGGCCTCCTCCCGCACCTCGCCTCCTTGCGCCGCCGCTTCGACGTCGTGCTCGGCGCGTTCCTCTTCCCGGACGCGTGGGCCGCGCAAAAGCTCGCCCGCGCCCTGGGGCTACCCTATGCCGTCAAGGCGCACGGCACCGACGTGAACGTGATCGCGCGATGGCCGTCGGTGCGGGGCCTCGTAGACAGCACGCTCCGCGACGCCGGCGCGATCATCGGCGTGAGCCGTCCGATGCTCGACGCCCTCGCCGCGCTCGGCGCGCCCCGCGAACGCGTGACGCTCGTCCCGAACGGCGTCGATCGATCCATCTTCCAGCCGCGATCACGCGCGGAAGCACGAGCGTCCCTGGGCCTCGACGCGAGCGCGAAGGTCCTCGTGTACGTCGGACGGCTCGAACCGGAGAAGGGCCTGCACGAGCTTTGCGCGGCGATCGCGTCGATCGAACGAGACGCGCCCGGTCGGATCCTCGTCGTGCTCGTCGGGGACGGCTCCCTTCGCCGCACCCTCGAGCAGCGGCGTGACGCGGGCTTGCCGATCCTCGTCGCGGGCGGGCTTCCTGCCGAAGACGTCGCGAAGTACCTCGCGGCCTCCGACGCGCTCGTCTTGCCGAGCTTTGCCGAAGGAACACCGAACGTCGTGCTGGAGGCGCTGGCCGCGGGCCGCCCCATCGTGGCGACACACGTCGGCGGCATCCCCGACGTCGTCGAGCACGAGCGCACGGGCCTGCTCGTACCTCCACGCGACGTGCCCGCGCTCGCCGCCGCGATCGAGCAGGTGACGAAC
>JANMGF010000087.1:0-3423 GCA_031374535.1 Polyangium sp. (in: bacteria) | reverse complement strand
CGCCCTTGACCTCGCTGACCACGAGCCTATCGCCCTTCGTGACCGTGATCAAATCCGGCGCCCTGGAGAGGCCCTTGGTGGGCGAGCTTTTCGGGAGGTTGAGCATGTCGCGCACGTTCTCGCCCACGCCGAGCACCCTGTGCCCCTCCTTCTCGATGAGGTGCAAGGCCGCCTGGGCCTCGAATTCGTTCGAGACCTTGCCGAATTGTCCGTAGAGCTGCCCCTTGTACTTCTGCACCCGGCTCTTCTGCAACGCCTTGAGGAACGCATCCGCGTAGAGCGCCGCCGTCGCCGCCACCACCTTCGCGCCCGGGCTCACCCCGCTGGCCTTGATCGCGATGTACGCCTTCTTGATGGCGCCCGCCGCGCCAAACCCAACCGCCGAAACCACCCGCTCCCCCGTCGACAGCTCCCTGCCGCTCGGCAAACACCACTCCCGCCCCGTCACCGCCTCGCAAAGATCCAGCGCCGGACCGACGAACGGCACGAACCCGAGGCCGATCCGCGGCGCGGCGTACACGAGCGTCTTCATCACCTCCGCGTATTCTTGGAAGTCCGTCCCGCTCGCAGACATCGCCGCGCCAAACGCGCGCGTCGTCTCCATGAACTGCCATTGCTCCGCGCTCAGCGCTTCGACGTCGTACTCCCAGAGCTGAAGCGCCTCCTTCAGATCCTCCGCCATCTCGCCGAACGCGTGGCTCAAGATCCCATCGATCTGCACCCGCACATCCGCCGGGATATGCGCATCATAGAACCAGTACGACGCATCCATGAACTGCTGGATGAAGCTCGTCACCCGCACCTGCGCCTTCAGGAACGCGCTCGTCTCGGCCTGCGTGAGATTCACCCGCTGCGCCATGGCCTTCTGCATCGCCGCCATGTTCGCCCGCCACGCCTTCACGACCGACAAGAACGAGCCGCGCGCAAAGACCTTTTTATTGGCGACGTAGCCCTCGAGCGTCTCGATGACGAGGTCCGCGTACTTCGCATAGGGATCCTTGCCCGGATCGAACGCCCCGGGCGCGCTCGAAACGTCCGGGATCTCGACCCACGGCGTCTGCGTCGCGAGCAAGCCATACTCGAACGGATTATCCGGCGAGAAACCCGAGGCGCGCGCGTTCGCGGTGACAAGATCCACCATCGAATCCGCCTGCGCGCCGAAATAGTCGAGCAGGCTCGAAAGTTCGTCCTCGAGGTCCGCGATGCTCTTCTTCAAGTCCGCGAGGAGCTGCTCCAGCGCCGTCCGCGTCGCGTCGTCGACCACGTCCTTGTAGCGATCGAAGATCGCATCCAGATCCACCTGCTCGATCTCGTCGAGCGGGCGGTTCACCAGATCCGACAGCTCCGTGTCGAGCTGCTGGAGCATATCCATCCGCGCCGCAAGCCCCTCGAGTTTCGACGCGTTCTTTAGGAGCCATTGGCGCTCCGCGGCGATCTCGGCCTCGAGGTTCGCGATATCGCGGGCGAGCGGAGGATTCACCTCCGCGAGGCTCAGGTCGAGCTCTTTTTCACCGTGGAACGCCGTACCGTCACGCCGAACATGGAAGAGCGGCTTCGCGAGCCCGAGCGTTGGCGCGTGCAGCGTGACGAGGTTCTCGCTGTGAACGCAGGTGTTGTCTCCGCTTGAATTCGTGATGCCGAACGAGAACGCGTTTCCCCCGGGGCGGAGCAACACGGACCTGAATTTGGCCTCCGCGAGGTTACTCTCCGTGCCGTTCGCATGCTGTGCATAGGCCCCGGGGACCTCGAAGGTCGGCAGCGGCGTCTGGTTCACGTCGAAGTATGCGTCGCCATTGTGGGTGAGCTTGGCTCGCTCGCACTTCGGGTTCTCCTGGGTCCACGCCAATTGAAGGACATAGGGCGTTTCCGCCCGTCCATGCGAGGGCGAGAGCAGCGTGAGCGTCACGAAAAGGAATCCAAGCATGCGTTTCATGTCCCCTCCTCCTCCAGGCGGCGCAAAAGCGCGTCATGCGCGAGGGCTGCGCCCTTCACGTCACCGCTATTCAGCTTCCTTTTCACCGCGTCGATCGCCGCCGTATCGACGCCCCGATCGCGCATCCCCGAGAGCCCCGCCTCGATCTTGGCAGGCATCGCCCCCAGCTCCGTCGTCGTCGCATTCGCCTTGAATGGATCGCGGATTTTTGCGCAGCCAGCCTCGCGCCATCCGGACGTGGCCGGATCGCAGAGAGGCTGCATCTGCACCATCGCCGTGAGCTTGTCATAACGGCGCGCGAGGTACGGAAGCCCCGGGTCCACGCTGCTCGACGTCGAATCGTCATTGCCGGCGAATAGCGACTTCGCGAGGGACTCGAAGATCGATGAGGCCTTCACGAGCCTCGCTTGCACGATCTCTTGCCGCACAGGCTCGCTTGCGTTTTGCAGCAGCAGCAATGCCTCCCGCCGCGTCGAGGCGCCGAGGAACAAGGACGTCGCCGCCGCGTCGCTCCGGCGGACGCGCGCGTCGGTATAGCCGAGCATCGCGTGGATTGAGCGCAGCGCGGCCGAGCTCATGTCGGGATTTGCCGTCGCGCGCGCGGCCATGAATTCCGCGTGCAGCGCGAGCGCCTCCTCTGCGGCGAGATCGACTTGCTGAATGTCCGCCGCGAGCTTCAGCGCCGCGAGCCTTAAATCATTCGGCTTGGCGCTTGCGGCATGCGAGGCTGCGAGGATCTTCGGCTCGATCGTTTCGAGCGCCTCGACCGCCGCGCCCGAGGCCTCCGTCGCCAGGCTCGTATACGTCTGCGTCTCAGCGGCTTCTGTCGCCCGATAGGCGGAGAAGTCCTTGACGAGCTTCGCGTACCGCTCGCCCATCGGCCCGAGGTCTCCCTTGGCGGCGTCGAAGATCGCCCCAACCTGGGTCACGCTTTGCTTGTCAAAGGCGAGCTTCGCGGTGAGCGGATCCTTCTCGCTTGCTGCGCGCTGCACGAGAGCCCCTTTGAAATGGCCGATCGCGTCGACCGGCTTGTCTGCGAGCAGCGACACCTGCCGATTCCTCACCTCCCGGAGCCGCGCGCCGAGCGTTCCATCCAGGCTCGCCCGGTACGACTCGGCATTCCGCTGCGTATCCCGCACATACCGGAGGGCCTTGTCGACATCGGCGAGCCATCGATTCAGGTTGTCACGGCTCCCGACGAGCTCGTCGAACGTCATCTCCTCCGGGCGCTCGGCCCACATTTGAATGGGCAATCCGCCATGTGCGCTCGCCTTGTCCCACGCGACCGCTGGATCGTAATTCGCAGGCACGCAAAACTCGCCGCCCTCCGCCGGGGAGGCGCAAATGCGCCCCTGCGTGACGTCGGCAGACCAAAGACATCCGTGTATCCCCGCGCCAAAGACAAAGATAGGCGCCATCGCCCACATGAAGTGTACGCGTTTCATCCGACCCCCTATGGTTTTTCTGGGTGGTTCGAGGCGAGGATAAGG
>JANMGF010000077.1:0-5146 GCA_031374535.1 Polyangium sp. (in: bacteria) | reverse complement strand
GCGAAGCGGCGTCAAGATGAGACCCATGCTCAGACGATAGGACGGTACGGTCCTCTGCGCGTCTCACCGCCCCGCCTTGCCTCGCGGCTCGCCCAGACCTCGCCGAAGCACGACCACCCTCCCCGTCGGCGTCGCGACCGTCTTCTCGTGGGTCGTCCGCTGCTCGGCGAGTGCACGCTTGGCCTCGGCGAGCTCCTCGTCGGCGCGCTGGCCCTTCACCAAAAGCACGAGCCCGCCCGGCTTCGCGAACGGCGCCGTGAGGGGCACGAGTTGCGTCAATCGCGCCACGGCACGCGCGGTCACCACGTCGAACACCCCATGAAGATCCCCGGCGCCGAGCAGCTCGGCCCGCTCGGCGTGCACCTCCACGTTGTCGAGACCCAGCGCGGCGACCACGGCCTTGAGGAACGCCGCTTTTTTCTGCGTCGCTTCGACCAGCGTAACAAGCAAATCAGGCCGCGCGATCGCGAGCGGAATCCCGGGGAGGCCTCCACCCGAGCCGACATCGACGAGCCGTGATCCCGCGCGCTCCTCCGCGAGCAGGGGCACGAGCGTGAGCGCGTCGAGCGCGTGCCTCTCCCAGGCTTCGGTGGGATCTTTGATTGCGGTGAGGTTCATCTGCTCGTTCATCGCGAGCAGCCGCGCGAGGTAGTCGCCGAGGGTCGCGAGGGTGGGCGGATCGAGGCGAACGCCGACCTCCGCGAGGCGCGCCTCGAAGCCGTCGGGAGGCGCGAGGGGTGCGGAGATCGGCAGCGGGAGGGGAGGACGTGCGGCCTTGTTCACGCGGAGGGGGTAGCATACCCCGGCGACGCCGGGAGGCGGTTCAGCTGTCGATTGCCGCGAACCACGCCTCGCCGACGGCCCAGAGGACGTCCTCGGTCACATCCGGGCTCTCGACCACGGCGTTCGCCGCGCCGAACGAATACACGACACGCCCGACGGGCACGCCCGAGACCAGCACGGTCCACGTGTCCTCCGCGAGGGGCCGCATGATGAAGGTCGTGCCCGCGTGGTTCACGGTCTTTTCCGAAACATCGACGACAGGGGTGTCACTCATGGGCGCCGTACTTAGCACGAAAGCGGCTCGCGCAAGCATGAAAGAGCATTGCTTCTCCGCCCCTCCTCCCCCGCCCGGGTGACGTGTGTCCTCGGGCATGGGGCGCTCAGCGCCGAGCGGCGGGCCTTTCAGGGCGTCACCACCTGGGGCGTCCACTTCTGGTTCGCGCCGGCGCTGCAATCGTATTGCTGGATCACGCCACCGTTCGCCTGCGACAACGACTTCACGTCGAGGCATTTGCCCGACTGCACGTTGCGGATCCGGATCGCACCGCTGCCCGCGTCCTCCACGACGAACCGCTGGTTCGCCCCGCCGTGGCACGGCCACTGCGTGAGCACGGCGCTATTCTCGAGGCTCCCGCCCGGCACGTCGAGGCACATGTTGCTGTGCGTCGCCGCGATCTGGTAGCTCGTCGCATCGAGCTTCTTCCAGGCCCATTTCTGGTTCTTCGTGTTGGACCAGCCCCATTGCCAGATCTTCGCGCCCGCCTCGGTGCTGACCTGCGAGACGTCCATCACCTTGCCGCTGTGAACCGCGGTGAGCCGCAGGATCTTTCCGTCGAAGGACGTGCCGCTCGGCGGAGGCGGGGCGCCGTTCTTCGCGGTGACCTCGATCTTGGCGCTGTCGGCCGAGACGCTGAGCACCTGGATGTTGAAATCCGAGTTTTTCGCCGAAAAGAGCTTGCCCGCGCCGAGGAGCGGCGTATCCATGCCCGCGGCGTCCGGGGTCATGTCGAGCAGCTGGGTCTTGTCGAAGCTCGACGGGGCCGAGGAGATCCGGACCACCACGCCGCGCCGGCTCGTGGGCAGGGTCGCGTCGAAGCCCACGGCCTTGCGGAGCTCGATCGCGTAGAAGGTGCCGTCGGTGCGGGGGACGCGCAGCGATTGCACGCCGGTCGAGGCTGTCTCCACGGGGCTCAACGTGTACGTGCCAGGCGCGGAGGCGACCTTGATGTTCTGCGCACCGAGCCAGCCGAGACGCTCCTTGTTGTAAGCGCTGAAATGGCCCGTGAAGCGGTTTCCCATCGCGTCGACGGTGTCGCCGTACTCGTCATTCGTGCACGTGCCGCCGAGGCTCGTGGGCACGCCGTCCGTCTTGCACGAGCGCGACGAGGCGTGATGCAGGCCGAAGTTGTGCCCGAGCTCGTGCGACGAGACGAACAGGGCATTTTCACCGAAGTTCCCGTTGATCCACGTGAGCCGGCCGGGCAGCTCGCCGAGGCCGGCATAAGGGCACGCCGTCGCCGGCATGTAGAGCATCACGTGATTGAAGCTGTCGACGTTGATGCCCTGCTGTTTGGCCTTTGTCATGGCCTCGTTGATCCACGCGGAGTCATTACACGTCGTCGTGGAGCCGGAGAGCAGATACGGGCCGGAGACCTGCCCGGTCAGCGTGGTCTTGCCGTACGATCCCTCCTCGATGTACTTCTTCGCCGACTTCGCGCCGGTGAAGATCTGGCTCTCGACCTCGGCGACCGGGGTATTCGTCTTGTCGCCGAACTTCGCGACGAGCACGAGCAGGCTGCGCGGCCCGAGCGTCGAGATCGCCTCCTCGCTCGTGCCGAAGTCGGGGAAAACGACGGTGTCGACCTCGAGCCCGCCCTCGACGAGGTCGCCGACGATCGTGAGCTTGCGGCCGCTGCGCAAGTTCTCGAGCACCGCGAGGGCATCCGATCCCTCGGGCGCGACGAGGCGATGACGCTCTCCCGTCGCGAGCACCAGGTCATAACGAGGCTCGTCGCCGTCGACCATGACCCGCAAGGTGCCCTCGAACGTCGAATCCTCTGCTTCGCTGTCCCCCGCGCAACCGGCGGCGAGGGTGACGGAGGCAGCGGTCATCAGGGCGAACGAGAGGCGAGCTGTGGAGGTGAGCTTCGAGTTCATGGCAAGGTGCTCCTCGGTTTGCCCCTCTGGAATGCGGGGGCGTGACGGGAGGACGGTATCGCAATGGCCATGCCAGAAGCCCGAGCAGCCATTTTCCCTGGAAACGACCGATCCCGCGGGGTGATCGGGCGCCGCGGGATGCTCGATCCTGTCGCGGGGTGATCGATCCTGTCGCGGGCGATGATCGGTTCGATCATCGGGCAGCGCTGCCCTGGGTGTAGATCCGGATCGCGTTTCGCCCGTACACTCCGGATCCCCGATGAGACCCTACCTCGATCCGAAGCTCTTCTCCCTCCTGTTCGCGCTGCCGTTGGCCCTCGGGTGCACGGCCACGCCCCCGGCCGCCTCCCCCCAAAAGCCGGATCCGCAGGCGAGCACGCCGCCCCTGTTTGCCCTCGCCGCGACCGTCGCCGATGCGGGCGAGGAACCCGCGGACAAGGGCGTGCCGTCCCGGATCACCCGGGTCACGGTGTACTCGGATCGCGCGCTCGTCACCCGCGAGGCGGCGATCACGCTGACGACCGAACCCACGGTCTTCCGCTTCAAGAAGCTCCCCGGCTGGGTCGACGAAGGCTCCGTGCGCGCCGCCACGAGCGCCGGCAAGATCGTGGACGTGACGGTCGAACGGCGCTTTTTGGCGCGATCGACCGACGAGGGCTTCCGGAAGGTCGAGCAAAAACACAAGGCGCTGCTCCAGAAGCTCACCGCGCTCGACGACGAGCTGGCGATCCTGCAAGCGCAGAAAGAGCACGTCGAATCGATCAAGATGTTCTCGCTGGAGAAGCTCAGCGACGACGCCGTCAAGCGCGACATCAAGGCCGACAGTTACGGCCAGGTGATCGATTTCGTCACCGGGACCTTACGCAAGACGGCCGCGGCGCGGCGCGACGCCCGAGCCGAGCGCGAGCGGCTCGCCCCCGACGTGGAAGCGAGCGCCAAGAACCTGGAGGAGCTCGCCCGCCTGACCAAACTCGAGGAGACGACGGTGCAGGTGACGGTGCAAGGCAGCGCCGCCGGAAGCGCGAACCTGACGCTCACCTATGCCACGCCCGGCGCCACGTGGGAGCCCATGCACGAGGTGCGCGCCAGCACGGCCGATCCGGACTGGGTGGAGCTCACGTCGTTCGCGACGGTCACGCAGACGACGGGCGAGGACTGGAGCCAGGCCGAGCTCTCCTTTTCCACGCAATCGTCCTCCGACAGCGAGCGAATCCCGGAGCTCGAGATGCTGGCGCTCGGCAAGACCCAGGAGGTCTCCCGGAGCGTCACGCGGCAAGTCACGTCCTTCAGCTCCGCCCAGAAGAAGTTCGAGGAGCAGAACCGCCACTGGAACCGGATGAACCAGGCGTCGTCGCAGCGCGTCTCCGAGATCGCCCAGTTCGAGCAATCCTATTCGACGAACCTCGCCCTCCTCGAGCGCGTGCAAAGCAAAACAGTGGAAATCTTCCAGGGCCTCCAGACGCGCGGCACGACGGCGCATTTCATCGCCAAGGATCCGGCGATCGTCCGCTCGGACGGCCGCTCGATTCGCCTTCGTATCGGCACGAGCCGCATCAAGGCGCAGCGCCGCATCATGGCCGCCCCGGAAGAATCCCTCAACGCCGCCGTCACCCTGGAGACGGCCAACAAGACGAGCCAGCCCCTCCTGCCCGGCAGCGTCGCCCGTTATCAGGACGGCGCATTCCTCGGCATGACCGACGTCGATTTCGTCGCCAAGGACGAGGAGTTCTCGGTCTTCTTCAGCGTGGCCGATCAGGTCAAGCTCACGCGGGAGCTCGACAAACACCAGAGCTCGCTCGCGCGCAACGTGCGCAATCGGATGCAGCTCTCCTTCGTGAGCACGGCGAAGAACCTGTCGGATCGCCCGGTCACGATCGTGCTCGCGGAGCGTATCCCCGTCTCGGAGAACGGCGAGATCCGGGTGAGCAACGTGCGTATCGTCCCCAATGAGAAGCCGGACGCCAAGGGGATCGTCCGCTTCACGGTGACGCTCGCGCCACGCGAGGAGCGCGCGTTCCGGGTGTCGTACCAGGTCGAATACCCACCGTCGCTGGTCTTCGACGTGCGGCGCAAGCAAATGCAGATGCCGCCGTCGCCGAGCCCCGCCAAGCCGCGAAAGATGGACTTCGAGGAGCGGCTCATGCACATCGAAGAGCAGTTCTGAGAGGGAGCTGCCACAGGCAGGCCCGGGGCTCTGCCCCGGACC
>JANMGF010000063.1:0-3466 GCA_031374535.1 Polyangium sp. (in: bacteria) | reverse complement strand
CGGAGCCACGCAGTGGCGAGGATGGCGAGCACGGCTTGGCCTTGAAGAGACCGAGCACGCCGGTACAATCGCCCACCCCGAGCGAGATCCCCTGCATACCCGTCCCCCTCGCGCTCGCGCTTCCGCATCCGCTTGCGCTTCCGCTTGCGCTTCCGCTTGCGCTCGCGCTTCCGCCTCCGCTTCCGCCTCCGCTTCCGCCCCCGCTTCCGCTCCCGCTTTCCGCTTCCGCCTCTGCTGCTGCTTTGCGCCGAGGTAGGTTGATCGGTGGGAGCTTGCTCCTTCATTTGGGGAGACGAGTCGCCGCCAAAAAGGGGTTGGCCCGTTATGTCGGCTCCTCGGGGATCTCGGGCGAGCCGGGCCAGGTGATGCCCACCTTTTGAAGCCTGCGTCGAGCGCCGTGCACGCGCTCCGGCTTGGGCGTGGGGAGAAGGAGCGTCTCGAGCTCGGCGGGCGTGAACTCCGTGGGGCCTTTCAGCCTCCGATCGACCACTGTGTCCATGACCGCGTGGGCGGGGGCATCTTCTGGACGGTCGTGGTACGTCACGATCCACCCGGGGCGTGGACGATACGACTCACAAGACAGCGGCAAGAGCCGCCCATTGTGGAGCAAGCCCCACGCGGCGAGCCGGCGGGCGCCCCGGGCCAGCGTCGGATCGTGGACGGCGAGGAGCGTGCCGCCCACGCGATCGCCGTGAAGCCAGAAGCCCACGCCGGCCCGCCTCTCCCCATGCTCCTCCCCCACGTCGAGCCAAACGACGGCCATCACGAACGCGGGCTCGAGCTCGGCGGGGAGCCCTGGCACGGCCCCGCGTACGTCGTCCGGGCCGCCGGTCACCGCGTCGAGCGAGAGGCCGAGTTGCTCGATCGAACCGCACCCGATCTCGCACGCGAGGCCGACGACGCCTGCCTCGTTCCACGCCACGACCTCGTCGTTTCCTTCCAAGTCGACGTTGTAGATGGCGCCCCGCTGGAGGTCGCCCGTCCACTCCATGCCCTCGGAGGCTGGATACCCAAAGCGCGCGATCCCATCGAGCAGGTATTCCACGTACGCGCGCAGCGCGGCGCGGACGATGGCGTCTCGGTCGAAGACGAGGCGTCCGAAGTGACGGGTGACCCGTTCGATCATGGTGTTTCGGCTAGACTTCGTTGGTCTCGGCGTCAACGGTCGCGCCGCCTGCGTCCGCCGGTCGCGTCACGGCGTGTAGGGCGGGACGTTGTTGATCTGCGTCACCTCTTTTTCAGGCGGGTAGTTGTACCATAGAAATCTGTTGAGTTTCCGTGAGATGACGGCCGCGTTCTTGTACGCGTTCGTGCCCCACGCGCAACCTCGCAGGTCGCTCCTGGGCACCACGTGGTGCACCTGCGCGCGATCGGGGTCATTTTTAGGCGTGTTTCTATCAGCCGGATCTTTGAGGACGAGCTTCTCCGTGCATATCGTCGGCTTGCAGTTCTCATCCTCGCAAGGCCACGTGAAGCCCGCGAGATCGGAGTGAATCTCGCCCTTGTGCTTCTTACGGTTGACCTGGAGGATCCACTCCCGCTGGCTCAGGGTCGTGCCGTCGGAGCCGACTTGACCGCTGGAGCATTCGAAGCCTTTGTCCGGCTTGATGGTCGTGACCTCGACCAAGTTCCGGTACGGACTACTCACCTCCGTCGGGATACTCTTGATCTCGATGAGCGACGACTGGAGCGGCGCGGGCTGGTAATTGATCGGGATCTTGATCGCGGGATCCGGACCGACTTGCAGGGTGTAGTTGCCTTCGCCGTCCGGCTGGCACGTATAACCCTTGTCGTACGGCGCCGCTCCAAAGACCTCGGCGATCTTCACGGCATCGGCACACGCATCCTGCCACGTCTTGTAGAAGCAGTCGAACGTGCCGGCCTCGGACACGTAACAAGCGCTGCCGAAGGCGGCGAGGTACTTGCTCCGCAGCGCGACGTCCTCCTTCGGGTTTCCCAGGAGCGGGATGCGGTAACGCATGCACGCATCCTCCATCGGCTCCGCGCATTCGGTCGACGTGTCGGTCGGGGCCTCGGGTAGAGCCAGGCACGAATCGGAAGGCCCCGGATCGAGAGGCGACCCGCACGCACCCGTCACCCCTGCCCCACCGAAGCCCAACGCCAGCACGCCCAGCATGGCCGAGCGGCGTCTCGTCCTTGCTTGCATGGAGGACCGAATCGCACGTTCATCGGCTGAGCGGCAACGGAAAACCAGCCAGGGGGCTCCCGCTCCCCCAGCCCCGTGAAACCGCCTCCCCACCCTGCCCCGCGCCTCCCTTCCCGCCCCGCCCTCCCATTCCCCCTCGCCTTTTCCCCTTCCCTTCCCCGCGAAATGCCCTTCCCGGCCACCCGCCTCCGCCCCGCCCTGCCGGCAGCCGCCCGCGGCCCTCTCCCTCGCCGCATCCACCCCGCCCCGGATCGCCGATCCCGCCCTGCGGACCCCGATCCACTTTGCCGTGGATCCGCTCCCACGCCCCCCATCTCCCCTTCCCAGCGCCCCGATCGACTCTCCCCGCAGCGCTCGCCCGATCTCACCCCGCCGTGACCCTCTCCCGGCGCTCTCTCCGACCCTTTTCGCCCTTCCCAACCTTCGCATCGCTGCTGTAGTGTCCCGCTTCCGTGCGTAGGGAACCTGCACGAGACCACAAACGGAGGACCCATGGGTGAGATCATCCGGCGGGACGCAGCCGCCGACGACATTTTCGGAGACGCCAGGGAATCACTCACGAATGCAAAAGCCCGCGGCGGGCGATGGCAGGAGCTCGCCGAGCAACGCCTCGGCGCTTCGCTCGTGCTGGTCGCGACCGTCGAGGCCCAGCGCAAAGCCGCGCAGGAGGAGCTCGGCCCGCTCGCCGCGCAGATCGACGCCAAAAACCAGACCGCCGACGACACGCTCGGCAAGGTGTACGATATTCTCTGGAACGAGATCGGCCGTCCAGCCCACGACGCAGCCTTCTCCGTGCTTTTTCCGGACGGCATTGCCTATTATGCAGAGGGCGACACCGACGGGCAGCCGGACCGCATGGATATCCTCGTGCAGCTTTTGCAATCGGGGATCCATCCCAAGCTCTCGAAAGATACGGCCATGAGCGCCGCCGCCGAGATCCAGCAGGAGGGCGACACGTTACGCGCCGCCGTGGAAGCCGCCCGCAAACCGGCGGCCCGGGTCAAGGTGCTCGGGCGCGTGCGGACCTCGCTCGCCAGGGTGGTCCACGCCGATCTGTCCAATCTGAAGCGGCTCTACAAGATCGAAGGCTTCAGCGAGGTCGAAATCCACACGGTGATCCCGGATCGCCCCAGCAAGACGAAGAAGCCAGGCCCTACCGATTGATGGGCTCAGGGGGTGGTCCACAGCGTCGCGCCGGGGCTCTGCCCCGGACCCCGCGGGGGCTATCCGCCCCTCGACCCGGACCAGGGCAGGCCCTGGACCAAGGGTTGAAAAACTGCGCGATGCGCAGTTTTTCAA
>JANMGF010000062.1:0-5420 GCA_031374535.1 Polyangium sp. (in: bacteria) | reverse complement strand
GGTCCGGGTCCAGGGGTGGACAACCCCTGGTGGGGTCCGGGGTGAAACCCCGGGGCGCGACGCTGTGGCAGCCCCCTCTTACAGAAGAAGCCCGAGCACGCCGGCCAGGATCAAGGCGCCCGCCCACACGCGGTCGAGGTCGAACCACGCGCGACGGAGCATCGCCAGGCCGACCTTGTAGTAGACGACGAGCGCCACGAGCGCTGAGACCAGCAGCATCGCCAGGGTATGCAGGGAGATCGCGGCCAGGTATCCGCCGGGGCTCGAGAGCGAGATGCCCGCGGTGTCATGGCAGGACGGGCCGTGGCAAGGCGCGGGGTTGTCCTCGCCGAGCACGAAGACCGGAAGCAGCATGAGCCCCGCGCCGTGCGCCGTGGCCATCAGGAACGACCACACCACGAGATCCCGCGCGGAGACACGCATGCCCACCCAGCGCGGATGACGCGGCCGCACGAGCTTGAAGATCCCGAAACCCACGAGCACGGCCGCCGTGATCCACGGGAGCACGCCTGAAGGAATGCTGGCCTTGCCCGCGGCGAGCAGCCCCACCGCGAGCCCCACGCTCGCCGCATGCCCGATCGCGATCGGCACGAGCGCGCGCAGGACCGCCTTCCCGCTTTTCTCTTGCAGCCCCAGCGCCACCGCGAAAAGCCAGCCCATTCCAGGGCTCAGGCCGTGGTAGGCGCCGAGGGCCGCGAGCGTGATCCAGGGCCAGGCTTCTTTCACGGGTAACAGAACGAGTCCGAGGACGCGTCGCCGCCTTCGAGCCGGACCTGATGGGCCCGGCGCGCCCCGAAGTCCACGTAGAACTCCGGATCCAGCGCGATCCCGCCGCCTTCCTTGACGTCGACCTTCACCATCCAGCCCTTCAGCCCGTCCGGATAAAACTGCTCGTCCCAGGTCGAGTACAGGCCACTCGTGAAGTAGATCCGTTTCCCGTCGCGGCTGACCTCGACCATCTGCGGCGCCCCCGTGAGCGGACCGCCCGAGCGCGGATGCGGCGTGCGTCGCACGATCCCGCCGATGTGCACCGACCCCACGTGTTTGGGCTCGTGCGGGTTCGACACGTCGTACTGACGCAGCTCCCCGGTGCCCCAGCAGGACACGTAGAGGTACTTGTCGTCGAGCGAGAGGTTGATGTCCGTGACGAGCGGCGGCACGGCGCCGAAACCCTTGAGCAGCGGGGGCAAGAGGTCCGCGGAGGCGGGCTCGGCCGGGATCGTGATGACCTTCTTGATCGCCCAGCGATCCCCCTCGCGGAACCAGAGCCAGACCGAGGCCGAGAGGTCCACCACGCTGATCACCACGCCCATGAAGCCCCAGGCCTTCGTGGGATCGTGGGCCGGGCGCAGCTCGAGGGCCATCTGGTGCTCGTCGCCGATGTCGAGCGCCTGCACGTGCTTTCTGCGACGCAGATCCCAGACATGCAGACGATGGCCGTACTTGCGGCCGAGGAGCAGCTCCGGGATCACGCCGTCCTCCATCATCTTGGGCGTTCCCCACTCGCTCGAAATCAGCGTGTCGTGCCCGAGGTGCCACCAGAAATCGTAGTGCAGGTGCTGCGGGCCGCGATCGATCTCCCAGCGCCCGAGCACGTCGAAGCTCTCGCAGTCGAGGACGAAGATGCCGCCGGGCCCTTCGCCTTCCGGGTTGCCGAGCGCCGAGACGTAGATCCCATCCGGCCCGCAGTGCAGCGTGTGGGGGCGCGAGTAGCCGGCGCGCGAGGCGATCTCCTCGGCCTCGATCGTCCGCACGAGCTTGGGCTTCCGCGGGTCGAGCTTCGTGTCGAAGATGTAGATCCGCGACGAACGAAGGGCCGGGAGCATGAGGTAGCGGCGCTCGACGTGGGGGTGCGGCGCGTAGGGGCAGAGGGCGGCGCTGCACGCGTTCCAGCCCGAGTGGTGCAGCTCGTCGCCGAAGTTCGGCACCTCGGCCAGGGCGATGATCTGGCTGTAGGTGGGCGAGCGTGGATCGAGATCCACGGTGGCGAGGCCGTCGCGGAGCGGGTTCGGTCGTCCGAGGACGGCGTTCGCGTCCGGGGCGGTGACGTAGGCGAGTCGCTCGCGCGGGGCCTCCATGGCCATCCGCGGTGACGGGTAGAATGTGGGATCGGGTCGGAAGGGCATGGCTTCTCCGGGGCGACGGAGCGAGGATGGCGCATGTCGGACGAGGGAGGAAGACCCATGATGCGTACAGCCCTGCTTTTCATTTCGTTGTTTGCCGCCGCGGGTTGCGGCCCGAGCGTCAGCGTGGATTCGGCGTCAAGCCAAACGCCACCGATCGAGCACACGCCCGCGGAAGCGCCCGCTGACGCCTGCATGGCCGGCGAGCCGTTCACGATCGCCACGATCCGCTCCCCCGAGGGCCTCGCGTTTGGCGAAGGGAACCTCTTTTTCGTCGATGGGGGCGGCCTCTACGATTGCACCGGCGCCGTGTATGCCGTCCCGCTGGGAGGCGGGGAGCCCGTGCCCCTCGCCACCGAGCTCTGCGCGCCCAATCGTATCGTGTACGCGGACGGCTCGCTCTACTGGGTCAGCCATTCGGGGTACGTCGCGCCGAACGGCTACGTGACGCGCCTCTCTCTTTCGGACGGGTCGATGGAGGACCTCGTCGTCGGGCTCATTTCCCCGGACGCGATCGCGATCGACGACCAATACATCTACGTGGGTTCCGAAGGGGAGACGGGGCTCAAGAGCCCAGGACACCTGATGCGGATCGATCGCGCGACGAACGCGGTTGTCCTGCTCGGCGTCTCCCCTGGGCGCGTGGCGGATATCACGGTCGACGAGCAATACGTCTACTGGTCCGGCTCGGTGGGTTTCCTCAACGGCAAGGAAAACCACGACAGCGGGGTGTTCCGCGTGCCGAAGGAGGGCGGCGACGCGGTGGAGCTCGCCAAAGGTTTGGCATGGCCGAGTGACCTTTCCCGGATCGGCACGCGGGTGGTGTTTGCCCATTCCTTCGACGGGGAGATCGTCTCGATGGCCGCCGACGGCGCGGATCCCGTGACGATAGCGGAAGGCTTCGCTTATCCAGAAGGCGTCGCCGTGGACGCGGCGGGCGAGGTCTTTTTCACCGCTTTTGGCGAGCCCGCGGGCCTGTTCGCCGTTCCCCTCGACGGGAGCGCGGCGCCGAGGGTCGTCGCGGAGCCCCTCGGCGCGGGCCGCGAGGTAGCCCTCGGCGCGACGTGTGTCTACTGGACCGAGCTCTACGTGGACGACGATTTCAATGGAGTGGTGAGAAAAACCGCGCGCTGAAACGGACAGTACCCCGTCCATCCCCCCGGGTCTGATCGCAATGCCGGGGCAGCCCCATCGGGTTGCTTCCGGTCGCCGTTCCGGGCGAGCGTCGGCGCCCATGACGCGCCCCAAGCCCAACCCCGATTTCGTTCACAAACAGCCGATCGACCGCGACGCGGAGCCCCTTTTGGTCTCGCGTCTCCGTCTGAGCAGCTCCGATCCCGACGAGGTGGCCCCCGCCCTGGCCCGCCTCTATCCGGGAGCGTCGCTTCGGCCCCTGGAAGGAAGCGCTTTTCGGTGCGATCTCGCTATCGCCACGGTCGGCCCCGTGAGCTTCGTGACGGGGGATTGGGCCCTCGGCGGTCGGCTGGACGCAGCCGTCCTGCAGGATCGGTACGTGATAGGGCTCGCGGGGGAAGGCGGCAGCGACGGCGAGGTGGAGATCAGGAACCAGCGCCTTTTGATGGCTCACGGAAAATGGGCCGTCCTGTTCGCTCCAGAACGGTCCGCGAAGATCCGGATGCCGGCCGGCGGCAAGGGACGAAGCGTCACCATCGCGCGATCCACGCTGGAGGCACACTTCGCCGTGCTCACCGGCCACACGCCGCGCGAGGGGATCGGATTCGAGCCCGCTCTGGATCTCACCGGGGGCGGCGGCGCGACGCTTCATGGAATCGCCCGCTTGCTCCGGGAGGAAATCGAGCACCCGGCGCTCTCGCCGCTGGTCCGGCCCCGGCTCTGCGATGTGCTGCTCACCGCGCTCGTGACCATTCCGCGCCACACGAACTCCCACGTGCTCGCGCTCGCGCCCCCGCGCGTCGCCCCAGCCCTCGTGCGTCGCGCCGAGGAGTTCATCGCCGCGCACGCGGGCGAGCCGATCACGCTGGCGGACATCGTCGCCGCCGCGGGGGCGCCGGCCCGCTCGGTCCAGGCGGCGTTCCGCGCCGCGCGGGGCATCACGCCGATGAGGTTTTTGAAGATCCGAAGGCTGGAGCAGGCGCGCCACATGCTCCTCGCTGCCCTGCCCGAGACGACCGCAGCGGGCGTCGCCAGCCAGATGGGCTTCGGCAGCGCGGGGCGGTTCAGCGTCGAATACAGGAAGCACTTCCAGGAGAGCCCATCGGAGACGCTCGCGCGTGGCGGGGGGGCCGGGCGACGGCGCGGCCGCGGCACGCGCTGATCAAAAAACGCAAGCTGATCGAAAAGCGCAACAATCATGCGCCGCGTCAGCGACAGCCATTGCGAGCGGGAACGCGAGCGGGTATCCGGGGATCGGTGTTCTGCCCGATTACCACAGGAATACGATGACCCAGATTTACCTCGTGCCAGGCTTCATGGGCTTTCAGTCGTTCGGCGATGCCGCCTATTTTCGGCGCGTGCCGGCGATGCTCACAGGGCTCCTCGGGGAGCTCGGTCACGAAGACGTAGACGTCCACGAATGCCCCACGCTCCCGAGCGGGTCCATCGCTCGCAGGGCGCAGCGAGCGCTGCAATTCATGGAGGCGCACGGCGGCGAGCAGGCCGAGAGCATCCACATCATCGGTCACTCGACGGGTGGGCTCGACGCGCGGCTCGTCGCGGCGCCGGGCGTGAGGCTCGTTTCAGGCGGGCTCGAGGAGCAGATCGGCCGGCGAATCCGCTCCATCGTCACCGTCTCGACGCCGCATTTCGGCACGCCGATGGCGAACGTCATGCTCGCGCTGCCATTCCGGCGGGTGCTCGCGTGGATCGGGCTCCTGGGGAACACGCCGCAAGGCAGGACAGCCCTGGTGGCCCTGGCGCGCGCCCTGGAGGTGGTGGCTCTCGCCGACGACTGGATGGGCCGGTCCGATACCTTCCTCGACACGGTCGTGAACAAGGTGCTGCGTCGGGTCGGCACGAACGAAGGCGACCCACTCTGGGAGTTCTTGCACGAGCTCTCGAGTGATCAGGGCGCGGCGATTCAGATCACGATGGAGTCGATGCACCTGTTCAACGCGGCCGTGGCGGACCGACCGGGGACGCAATACAGCTCGATCATCAGCGTGGCGCCGCCACCGCGCTCGTTCCCGTTCCACCGCGACGATTTCCTCTCTCCGGTGCGGGCCGTGTCCGTCTTCGCGTTCTGGGCCCTCTACCGCATGGCCTCGGCGGTCCCGGACCAGTATCCCTGCACCGCGCTCGATATCGAGACGCTCAACC
>JANMGF010000001.1:0-10165 GCA_031374535.1 Polyangium sp. (in: bacteria) | reverse complement strand
CCGCGGTGCCTGCCCCGCCGAGCACCCCGATCCTTATGAAATCACGTCGTTCCATCGGTTACCTCGCGGATGAAAAGGCAGCCTACCCGATCCCCGTCCCCTTGTACAGACGCAGTACGGGGCCCCACCGTGCGACGACATGGCTTCCTGATCGTGTCCGCCTGCGTTCCGCTTCCACGTTCCCTCGCGACCGTCTATGGTGCGCACCTTTCCCATGCCCATCCCCCTTGGAGAGCTCGCGGCCCTCGGTACGGCCGTTTGCTGGACGGCGAGCTCGCTCTCGTTCGCGGCTGCGGGGCGCCGCATGGGCTCCTTGTCGCTGAACCTCGTCCGCCTCGTCCTCGCGTTTGGTTTCCTCAGCGCCTACAACTTCGTGCGGCGGGGCATGCTTTTGCCCCTCGACGCCTCTGCCGAGGCCTGGACCTGGCTCCTCGTGAGTGGCCTCGTCGGATTCGTCTTCGGCGACATGTGCCTTTTTCGAGCATTTTTGCTGATCGGCCCGCGCGTCGCGATGCTGATCATGTCGCTCGCTCCGCCGATCGCGGCCGTCCTCGGGTGGTTTCTCCTCGGCGAGCGCCTCTCCACGCTCGGGATGCTGGGGATGGTCGTGACGCTCGTCGGCGTCATGGTCGTGGTGCTCGAACGAACGGGAGAAGCCACGCCGACGGGGGCCGATCCGAAGGCACAGGAGACCGGAAAAGGCGTCCTGCTCGCGCTCGGCGGCGCCGCGGGTCAGGCCGTGGGGCTCGTGCTCAGCAAGATCGGCATGAAGACCTACGATCCGTTTGCGGCCACGCAGATCCGCATCATTGCGGGCATCGTCGGGTTTTCATTTCTCTTCACGTTCATCGGCTGGTGGCGCCGGACGGCCGAGGCGCTCCGTGATCGAACGGGGCTCCAATTCGCGGCGCTCGGCGCGCTCGCGGGCCCTTTCGTGGGCGTCTCCTTGTCGCTCCTCTCCATTCAGCACACGGAGACGGGGGTCGCGGCCACGATCATGTCGACGACGCCTGTCCTCGTCATTCCCGCCGTCATTCTATTGCACAAGGAGCACGTGAGCCTGCGTGCGGTGCTCGGCGCGCTCGTCGCCGTCGGCGGCGTGGCTCTGCTCTGGATCCGGTAACGGAATGCGGTAACCGCAACCGGTAACGGAATGCGGTAACGCCCGGCGGTAAGCCGATTGTGCACCCGATCCAGTGAATTTCATTGTTAAATTCGTGCTGCGACCGGCGACATGGCGCCGGACCTTTGTTAAGGTCTCGCTGTCGCTTTACGAAATTCATTGGAGGTCGAGTCGAGATGAACTCTTCCAGGACGCTTTCTTGGTTCCAGGGCATCGCGTTGTCCCTCTCGCTTGCCGCGGTCGGCTGCGGGCCCACGCCCGAGAAGATCGGCGATGCGTGTGAGGTGGACGGCGATGCTTGCCCGTCGGGTTCGGTCTGTGCGCCCGGCGGCGAGGACCACATCTGTCAGATCCCCCCGGGCGGCGCCTGTACGCCCGGCGGCACCGATTTCTGTCAAGGAACGGCCGTTTGTGGTGCCGACAGCAAGTGCTCGATCCCGCTCGGCGAGGCTTGCAGTCCCACCGGCCCAGATGTCTGCATCGGCGATTCGGTCTGCACCGCCGCGGAGAAATGCGAGATCCCCGTGGGCGGCGCCTGCGACCCGGCCGGCCCGGATTATTGCCAGGGTGACAACGTCTGCGGGACGAAGCTCGACGGCACCGGTGCGTGTGGCATCGCCGAGGGCGGCACCTGCGATCCGGCCAATAATCAGTGCGCCGGCGGTTTGAACTGCGCCGAGCTCCAGGCCGGGGGCAACGCTTGTTATCCGCCGGTCCTCCTCAAGGGCATGGTGTTCGACGCGCAAAGCAAGGGCGCCGTCGCCGACGCACAGGTCATGGCCCTCGACGATCAGGGCACCGCCGTGAGCGACGTCGCGATCACCGACAAGGAGGGCAACTACCTGCTCGACGTCCCCGTCGCGCGGCAGGCCGACGGCGTCCCCATCCCCAACGTCGCTTTCACGCTCCGCGCGAGCGCGGCCGACTACCAGACCTTCCCGGGCGGTCTCCGCACCGCATTGCCCATCTCCTCGACGGACGCGCAAAAGGAAGCGGATGGCTGGAACCTCCAGTCGACGCTCACCGACATCGCGCTCATCGCATTGCCCGCCGAGCAGAAGGGTTTGCCGTCCATCTCGGGCACGGTCGTCGCCGACGACGCGTCGGGCGGCGTGCTCGTCGTCGCCGAGGACGCGGCGGCGAAGGGTTTTTCCGCGATCACCGACAAGGGCGGCGCCTATACGATCTTCAACGTCCCCACCGGCGCCTACACCATGCGTGGTTATGCCGCCGGCCTGCAGCTCACGCCCGCGCCTGCCGAGGTCGCCATGGCGCCCCTCACCGGCATCGACCTCGCCCGCTCCATGAATGGGCTCGGCGTCATCTCCGGCAACCTCGGCATTGTCAATGCTCCGGGCGGCTCCATGACGAGCGTCGTCCTCGTCGTCGCCTCCACGTTCAGCGATACGTTCGTCCGCGGCGAGGTCCCGCGTGGCCTGCGCACGCCGCTCAGCGGCCCGCCCGATGTCACCGGGGCGTTCGCCATCAAGGACGTGCCCGAAGGCAAATACAAGGTCCTCGCCGCCTTCGAGAACGACGCCCTCGTGCGTGACCCCGACCCGAACATCGCGGGCACGCAGATCGTCGAGGTCATCATGCCGAGCCCGGGCATGGACGTCCCGCTGGGCGATACGTTCAAGATCACCGAGGCCCTACCCCTCGTCGGCCCCGGCGCCGAGAAAGCGGAGGCCGTCACCGAAGCGCCCATGCTCACCTGGGGCGACGATAGCAGCGAGGACTTCTACACGGTCGTCGTTTACAATGCCTACGGCGACCGCGTCTGGTGCCTCTCCGACCAGGAAATGGGCTGCGACGGCCCGAACATCCCCGGCGTGAGTGGCCAGACCAACGTCTCCGTGCCTTATGGCGGCCCGATGGAGACCGGGATGTATTACCAGTTCCGGGCCACCGCGTGGCGCGCCGCCGGCGGCACGCCTGGGGCCATCTCGAACACCGAGGACCTGCGCGGCGTGTTCTACGTCGACGTCAAGCCCTGAGCTCGAAAGAAGAATGGCGCGGCTCCATGCGGGGTCGCGCCTTCGTCATTCCCCCCCGAACCAAACCTTTGCGAGCGCGATCGTCCGGGCATTCTCGGGCACGTCTTCGAGGAAACTCCGCCGGTACGTAAGGTTCGGCGTCCTCTCCGCGATCTCCCGCAGCCTTGCAAGCGCCACGGTGAGCGCCGCGCGCGCTTCTTCCGGCTTTCCCGCGGCTTCGAGGCATTCGACGCGAACGAGCCTCGAGAAAGCCCCTCGATACCCGAAGCCGCGCAGCCCCTCGTACCGCCCATGGGCTTCCTGCGCCTCCGCGAGCGCCTCGTCCACGCGCCCCTCCGAGAGCAGCGCCCGCGCGAGCACCGCGCCCGCCGCCGCGCGGTCGAGCGGCGGAATCCCACGCAGGGCCATGGCCGCGCGCGTTTGTCGTATTGCCTCCTCGAACTTCCCTTCGCGCCTCGCCACCTCCGCGAGCGCCCAGCGGCCGCGCGCCTCGTCGTCGTCGCGACCATTCAGCTCCGACGCCCGCACGAGCCGCGCGGCCTCTTCACGCGCCTCCTCCAGCCTGCCCGCATCCGAGAGCGAAAGCACCCGGAAGAGCGCCCTGAGCGAGGCCACGATCGCGAACTCCTCGTCGACCCGCACCTCGGGCCGGAGCGTCTCGGCCGCGCTCGCGTTTGCCCCCAGCAGCCATTCGTTCATCCCGACGAACACCCGCGCGAGCACGACACCACGCCGCGAACCGGCCTCGTTGAATGCTTCGAGCGCCGCCGCGGACCGTGACAAACTCGCCCAGGGGTTTTCCTTGATCCACGCCTCCCACCTCGGATAGGAGAGGTGCCAGAAGGCGCGGGCCATCGGGTCGCGATCGGCTGCGGGTTCGACGAGCGCGTCGAGCCTGCGCTGGATGGGCTCGACGAGGTCCACGCGCCCCTCCGTCACCAGCAAAACCGTGGCCATGGCGAGCGCGAGCACGACCGTGCCGAGCACCTCGGGCGCGGGTTCGATCGAGCTGATCGCGTCGAGAAACCCGAGCGATTCGTCGAGGTGTCCCTTTCGCATGGCATACGTGAATTGCGCGAGCGCGCCGCGCACCCAGGGCGCGCTGCCGGGCGGGGCCCTTCGCGTGAGTTTTGCGCCGTGGGCCCTCGCTTCGTCGAGCTGGTTTTGCCACATGCGCGTCTCGGTCACGATTCCGAGCAGACCGATCTCGGTATCGGGGTCGGGGCCGAGGGCGAGGCCCAGCTCGGCGCGCCGGATCGCCGCGTCGTCGTCCCCCGCGCGATGCGCCTGCTCGGCGGCGTGAAAGTAATGGTGGGCGGCGCGGCTCGCCTGCTGCCCTCGCTCGAAATGGGTCGCCAGGACGAGCGGCTCCTTCTCGCCGTGGGCTTCGAGCCACCCCCCGGCGAGCTTGTGCCCGAGCGCGCGGTCCTCCTCGGTCAGCATCGCATACGCGCCCTCGCGCACGAGCGCGTGCCGGAACGCGAGCTCTTCCTCCCCGGAAAAACGGCTCTCTGCCCGGAACGACAAAAGCTCCCGCTCCTCGAGGGCCGAGAGCCGCGCATGGAAGGCGTTTGGCCCCGCGCCCTCACCGAGCAATGCACGCGCCCCGCCGGCCCAGAAGACGTCCCCGAACACGCTCGCCGCGCGCAGGAGGCGTCGATCCTCGTCGTCGAGCGAGGCCAGGCGTGATTGCACCATGGCCACCACGGTCTCCGGCAGCTCGGCGCCGCGCCCCTCCGCTGCCGCGCGGATGAGCTCTTCCAGGTAAAACGCATTTCCTTGCGCCCTCTGGACGATACGATCGACGACCTCTTGCCCCGCGTCCGCGCCGAGCGCCTGTCGCGCCAGTTTTTCCGCCGCCCGCTTGCCGAGCTCCGTGAGCCCGATCTCCTGCAATCGACGCCCCTCCCAGAGCCGCGGGAAACGCTCGCGCACGTCGGGGCGCGAAAGGGCGAGGACGAAAAATGGTTTGTCCGAGAGCAAACGTAGCGCGGCGTCCACGAGCCGCACGCTCGGGAGGTCTCCCCATTGCAGATCCTCGAGCACGAGCAGGACCGGCGCCGCCTCGCATTCGGCACCGATGAAATCGAGGAAGGCCGCGCGGATCTGGTCGACCATGAGCTGCACGTCGGCGCGCGCCGCGCGGAGCGGCAGATCGTCCTCGTCGGGGAAAGGCGCGTCCACGACCTCGCCGAGGAACCGCGCCACGCGCCGCGCGTTCGCCCCCTCGAAGCGCGCCGATACCCTCGCCACGAGTTTTTCCCGACGCACCGTCGGCGTGTCTCCGGCCGCGATGCCGAGCGCCATGCAGAGCGCCTGCTACGCGAGCCGGAACGCCGAGCCGGCCCTCCGCGCGTCGCCCCCTCCGATCCACAGATTCGTCCTCGGCGCCTCGCGAAGAGCGCCCTGCACGAACTCCTGCGCGAGGCGTGATTTGCCGAGGCCCGCGGCCGCCGTCACCAGCGCGGCCTGCGCGGCCGGCTCCTCGATGCAGTCCTCGAACAGGCTCGCCAGCGTGCGCAGCTCGCGCTCGCGGCCCACACACGTCGTGGGGAGGCCGAGCAACGTGCGTGTGCCGAGCAGCGCCGGACGTTCGCCGTGCAGCGACAAACCCGTCTCGTCCTCGCGCACGTCGAAGCGCGCGTCGAGCAGGCCTGCCGTGAGATCGTCGAGCGCGATCGGGCACTCCTCGCGGCTCGCGCCTGCGTGCTGCGCGAGCGCCTGCGCGGCCCTGTCGATCGCATCTCCGAGCGGGCTCGGTCCGGCGAGCGCGCCCCATCCGACCGCGAGCGCAAAAGGGCGACTGCCGCCCTGGGCCCGAAGCTCCAGCGCGACGCGCGCCGCCCGCGCCGCGAGGTCTTTGGCCGCCGCGCCTGCCGTCCAGAGCGCGAGGGATCCGTTCGGCAGGATCTCGCAAGGGATCCCGCGCGACTCTGCTTCGGCCTGGAGCAAACGATCGAGCTCGCTCGGACGCCCTTCCAGGATGCGTCCTCCGGGCGGCGGGAGCGATTGCCTCGATCGCCCGATGAGCAGCGCCGCGACGGGCCGACGTTCGGTGCTCGTGAGCGACGCCGGGCGTATCGACCGCGGAGCTGCTGCGCGCACCGTGGGCGCCCCGCCGTCGAGCGCATCGAGCGCATCGAGCACGGCGCGCCCGTTTTGCGGCCTATCGGCAGGATCTTTGGCGAGCATCCCCATCACGAGCGCCTCGAGCTCAAGGGGCACCTCGGGCCGCAGCTCCGAAAGCGACAGCGGCTCGGCGAAGAGCACCTTCGCGAGGACCGCGTGCAGGTGATCGCCGGGGAAGGCTGGCGAGCCCGCGATGCATTCGAAGAGCAGGCATCCGAGCGCGAACACGTCGGCGCGCGCGCCCACGTCGGCCTCGCCGCGCACCTGCTCGGGCGCCATGAAGCCCGGCGTGCCGACGATGCTGTCCGTGCCGGTGATGCGCGTGCGCCGCCCGAGCTTGGCGATGCCGAAGTCGAGGAGCTTCGGCCGATCGGGCCTGCCTCCGACGAGAAAGATGTTTTCGGGCTTCAGATCGCGATGAACGATGAGTTTGTCGTGGGCCGCGGCGAGCGCGTCGGCCACGCGCCGCCCGAGCGCGATCGAGTCCTCGATCGAGAGACGCCCTCGCGCGAGCGTGCGTGCGAGCACCTCGCCCTCGAGCCATTCCATCACGAGGTACCGCGCGCCGGTCGAAAGGACGCCGTGCCCCAGGTAGCGGACGATGTTTGGATGATCGAGCGATCCGAGCGCCTCGATCTCGCGATCGAAGCGCGCGTCGTCCATGGGGCTCGCGTCGCTCACGAGCTTCAGCGCCACCGGCATCGAGGTTTGTCGATCTCTCGCCCGGTGCACCTCGGCCATACCGCCGGTCCCTGCGAGGTGCAGGATCTCGTACCGATCGGCGAAGACCGTGCCTTCCCTCATCAGAGCGAATCAGCATACCTGCGCCCCGCGAGCAAATCCAGAAGCACGTCCCCCCGCACCGCGCCGGCCCGCCCCGGGCGTCGCTTGCTCGGAGGCTCGGGGTATTTCGTCATTGTCCGGCTGCGACAACGTGTCTCATGGATCTTTGTGTCGCCCGGCGTCATGAAAGGACCGTGGTGGTTCTTGGGGCCGCTCGAACGCGCGGCGGTTGGTCTCTCGTTTCGTTTCTCGGATCGGTTCGGCTCGCACGGACACGCGGGTTCCTTCGTCCTTGCCCCTTCTGGCACCCTCGACGCCGAGGCCCGCGCCGAGCTCGGTTGCCTCTCCTTTTCGGCGCGATTCGATATTCTCCGCGATTCGGCCACGAGCGCCCTTCCCGCCGTCGCCCTCACGGCCGGGCTCGGCCTTCCGACGGGCCGGTCCGCGGCAAACGCGAAAAGCCCGCTCGCCACGGACGCCACCGGCCTTGGCGCCGCCGAGGTTCGTCCGGGCATGTTCGTCGAGAAAAACGTAGGCGGCGAGGCCACGTAGGTGCTTTCCGTGTTATGAATAACACGACAAACCGCCTTTCCCGCGCTCGATTCTCGAGGCTCGCCCTCGATGAGCCGCTCTCCCAGGGCGCGAACGATCTGCGACTCTCCCTGCATGATGCCGCGAGCGGTGAAGCCGTCGAGGGGGCGTTGATCGACGTTACCGCGATCATGCCTGCCATGGGGCATGGACATCCGGGCGCGCCTTCGATCGAGGAATCGGGCGGCGGCGCGTATGTCGTGCGTGGCCTCGCCCTCTCCATGCCCGGACGCTGGGACGTCCACGTGGAGGTCGAGCACCAGGGCACGAGCGACGAAGCCCACTTCTTTTACGACATTCCTTAGCCTTCGCAAAATTCAGATCGTCACCTCTTGCGCGACGCTCGGCCGTGTTGTACTCACTGGGTACACACCCAGTGATCGTCAGCCCCAAGCCCCCCCGAGCTTCCGCACGTCCGAGCCGCAGCGAGCAGGCTGCCGCGCGTCGCGAGGAGATCCTCGAAGCGGCGCTCCAGCTCTTCAGCGAGCAGGGCTTCGCGGCCACGACGACGAAAGAGATCGCGCAGAGGGCCGGCATCCGCGAGGGGCTGCTTTATCATTATTTCCCGTCGAAGCTCGGCATTCTGCACGCCGTGGTCACGAGGCGGCACACGTTCGTCGGCGACGCGCTCGCCTCCATCGACGGCGCCGAGAGCCGGCCCGCGCGCGAGGTGATACGCGCCATCGGCGACGGCTTGATCGCGGTCCTGGGCGCTGATCTCGCGTTTGCCCGCGTGATCATGGGCGAGGGCCAGGTCAACGCCGAAGTGCACGCTGGCTTTTGCGAGATGGTCGAGCGTGTCAGCGGGCACATCGCAAAGTATCTCGACAAACGCATCGAGGCCGGCGAGCTTCGCGCCGATCTCGCCACGAAGGAGGCCGCCACGGGCCTGCTCGGCGGCCTCCTGATGTTTTTCCTGCTGCACCAGCGCGACGACGCAGAGACCTGGCAAAAAGGCGCCAAGAAATACGCCCGCGCCTGGGTCGACGCCTGGTACCGGGGCGCGCGCGCCTGAACATCCCGAGCGCGCGGCCTTCCGCCACGCGTTGTTCGTACGTTCGTTCGTTGAGTGGGTGACCAGCCAAGCGTTTCCATCCCGAAGGAGGCCGACATGTTTTCGTTTCAGGAGCTCCCCCCTGCGTTTCTGCGTGATCCTTACCCTTTCTACGAGATGCTCCGCGGGCTCGGCCCCGTCGTGCCCGATCCGACGGGGCGTTTTCTGGTGCTCGATCACAAGCTCGTGTCCGCGGTGCTGCGTGATCGCCGGTTCGTCACGAAAGACCTCTGGGGCGGCGACAACGCGAAGTACGCGGAGAACAGCCTGCTCGCGCGTATCGAGACGGGCATGATGCTCCACCGAAATCCGCCCGATCACACGCGCCTGCGTTCGCTCGTCAGCCGCGCCTTCACGCCGCGCATGGTGGAGGGCCTCGCGGACAGCATTCAGCGCACGACGGACGCGCTGATCGACGCGGTCGTGGATCAGGGTGAAATGGATGTGATCGCCGATTTCGCTTATCCGCTACCCGTCACGGTCATCGCCGAGATGCTCGGCGTGCCGCCCTCGGAGCGCTCGCTCTTCCGGAGCTGGTCGAAGGAGCTCACCGACATCTTGTCCGAGCGCCTGAAGCACGCAGGGAAGGTGCCCCTCGAGGTCCTCGCGCGTGGGGATCGGCTCATGCAATCGTTCGTCGACTTCTTCGGCGGCCTCGCCGAGGAGCGCCGCAAGCACCCGCGTGAGGACCTCCTCAGCGCGCTCGTCGCGGCCGAAGAGCAAGGCGACAAACTCGACGCGGACGAGCTCATGAGCACGGCGATCCTGCTCCTCGTCGCCGGGCACGAGACGACGATGAACCTCCTTGGAAACGGGCTCTTTGCATTGCTGCGTCATCCCGCGGAGCGCGCGCTCCTGGAGAACGATCCTTCGCTCGCTTCGAGCGCGGTGGAGGAGCTTTTGCGTTTCGACAGCCCGGTTCAAATGACGGTTCGTGATGCCAGCGTGGACATGGAGATCGGCCCGGTCCCGGTCCCGGCCGGCGCGGAGGTGATCGTGCTGCTCGGCGCGGCGAACCGTGATCCAGGGCGTTACGCGAATCCCGACCAGCTCGACCTCCGCCGCCCCGACGCGCAGCCCATCTCGTTCGGAGGCGGGATCCACTTTTGCATCGGCGCGCCGCTCGCGCGGCTCGAAGGGCGGATCGGTTTGTCCACGCTCCTGCGTCGACTGCCGGGTTTGTCGCTGCGCGAGGGCGTGGCTGCGGACGAGCTCGCGTGGAACCCGAACATCACCTTGCGGGGTCTGCAATCGCTCCCGGTCGTGTTCGACAAACCGTGACGTCTTACCGCAGCGATTCGAGCGTCTTTCCGAGCGCCTCGGCGAAGTCGACCTTCGATTGCTCGACCAGGTAAAAATGGCCTCCGTCGAAGATACGCAAGGTGAAGGCTCCGCTCGTGTGCTCGCGCCAGGGCTCGAGCTCCGCGGGGCTCGTCGAATGATCCTGTCGTCCGCCAAACGCGGTGATGGGGATCGCGAGGGGCTCCG
>JANMGF010001686.1:0-1483 GCA_031374535.1 Polyangium sp. (in: bacteria) | reverse complement strand
CTGCTTGATCGAGTACCGCACGAGCGCGCGCAGGATGTCGTTGCGGCTCACGTTGCCGACGATCCCTTTGAGGTCCTCGTAAATCGAGGGGTCGACGAGGAGCGCGCCCACCGTGCCCTTGCCCTTGCGCACGTCGGCGACGATCGCCCGCAGATCGCCCGTCATCGCCGTGAAGTTCGCCAGGGCCTCGGCCCCGTCGCCCTTGCCGCCGTACATCACGTCGTGGGCGAAGCTGTCGCTCTCGCGGATGCCCTTGAGCGTCGCTGCGACCTCGCCCGCCGCCGCGCCGAACTGCGCGATCTCCTTCTGCGGACCGTCGCCGTAAATCATCTCGTGCGCGAAGCCGGGCCCCGACTTCACGCGCGTCACGACCCCGCGCACCTCGGCGAGCGTGAGCGCCAGCTCGGAGCTCGCGCGGTCGATGTTCTGCAACGCGCGCGAGATCCGCTCGGCCTCGTCCTTGTCCGTGAGAAACTTCCTCGGGTAGCCCTCGCCTTCGGCCACGTCCTTCAGGAGCTTGTTCATCGACGCCACGCTGCCGCGCAGATCCTGGTGCAGCCGTTCGTCCGCGAGGCTCTCGCTCATCCTGGAGATGTTGCCGAGCGCGGCGTCGGCCTTCGTCGTCATCCCCTGCGCGATGCCCATCAGATCCGTGGGCTCCTCGCCGAGGATCTCGCCGCCCGGGGGCACGGCCTCCGGCGACGTGCCCTTCGAGATCTCGATCATCTTGTCGCCGAGCAGGCCCTTCGCGGCGACATGCGCCACGCTGTCCTTGCGGATCCGGGGTGCCTCGGCCTTCACGACGTCGAGCTCGACGTACACCAGGGCTTCCGCGGAGCCCGGCCGATAACCGACCTTCCTCACGTTGCCGATGTCGATGCCGCCCATGCGCACCGGCGCGCCGGGCTTGAGGCCCTGCACGTCGGCGAACGTCGTCGTGAACTTCACCGACGAGCTGAAGAACCGCCGCTCATCGCCGATCAGAAAAATCACGAGCGCGGAGAACAGCAGCCCCGCCAGCACGAAGAGCCCGACCTTGACGTCGCGCGACCTGTTCATTTGCGCCCCCATCATGCGCGAAGACGGCCCGCTCGTCACGCACGCAACAGCGTCTCGACGTCCTCGTTCACCGGCGCAATGCCGTTGATGAAGTTCTTCACGCGTGGATCGGTCGACTTCTGAAACTCTTCGACCCGACCGGACAGGATGATCTCGCCCGCCTGCACCATGGCCATACGGTCGGAAATCGCGAACGCGCTCTTCATGTCGTGGGTGACCACGATGCTCGTCACGTCGAGGGCCTTCTTGAGCCCCCGGATCAGGTGGTTGATGCGCTCGGTGTTGATCGGGTCGAGCCCGGTCGTCGGCTCGTCGTAAAGCAGGACCTCGGGCTGCACCGCGATGGCTCGCGCGAGCCCCACGCGTTTCTTCATGCCGCCCGACAGATCCGAGGGGCGCATCGCCTCGATGCCCGGCAGGCCCA
>JANMGF010001645.1:0-5927 GCA_031374535.1 Polyangium sp. (in: bacteria) | reverse complement strand
TGTCCGTACGCCTCCGTCCGGAAGCCGCCCGGCTCACCGCTGTGCCGGACGTACTGCTTCTGGTCCAGCTTGCGTCCCGTGAGCACCACCTTCTTGGCGTTCACGATGATCACGAAATCGCCCGTGTCGACGTGGGGCGTGAACGTGGGCTTGTTCTTGCCGCGCAGGATGGTCGCGACTTGGGAGGCGAGGCGGCCGAGGGTCTTACCCTCCGCATCGATCACCCACCACTTACGATCTGCGAGCGCCTGCGCAGGCTTCGCGCTGTACGACTTGGGGACTGGATTCATCGCTCGGACTCCGAGGGACACCGGCTGGCTAAAAGGGGCGCAACTTCTACCGACAGGGTGGCGGTCTGTCAAGGATCGACGAGGTCGAAACCGCATCGGATCGTTCGTGATCCACCCTGTTCGGAGGCCGCCCCACGTTCGTGCTGCCGCTTTGGAGCGGGCACCCTACCCCAGAACATCGGGGAAAACCACCGCCCAAGCCACGCGCGCGCCGATCTCCAGGAGCGTTGACGGCGAGGCTGGGGTTTCGGATGTGGTGCGCGAGGCGGATCGGCTGCTCGGCGACGGGAGCGAGGACGGACTCACGCGTGCAACGTTGCGGTTCTTCGTGAAGTACGCGCTCGGCTCGTGTGGAAGGCGGCGGCGGCGTGGGACGCGAGGAACTCCGAGCGTGAGGCGTTGCTCGCCACGGCGCGCGCGGCGGCACATCCAGGGACAAGAAAGCAGGGGATATAGGGGGCGGAGGAAGGACCGGAATCCACGATTCCAGGCCGACGGGAGCCCCTCATGTTGGGCGGAGAGGAAGGGATTCGAACCCCCGGTACGTTTCCGTACACACGATTTCCAGTCGTGCACCTTCGACCACTCGGTCACCTCTCCAAGCGCTCTCGTGACAGCGCGCCGAGGCCTTGAGGGGCATCGACGCGCGTTCACGTTTACGCTGGCTTCTGCGGAGAGGGCGGGATTCGAACCCGCGGTACCCGTTAGGGCACACCTGATTTCGAATCAGGCACCTTCGGCCACTCGGACACCTCTCCGCGCGCGAAGATGGCAAACTGCGGCCGGCTGGTCAAGCGTCGTCCGTCCTTGCCAACGAAGAATTTTCCGGCGAAGGCTCGGGCCATGTTCGTGATCGATACGAAGGCCCGCTGGGCCCGCCCCTTGGGCGCTGTGGCGCTCCTCGTTTCCTTGCTCGGAGCTCGGGAGGCGTCTGCCCTCGACCCTCTGCCCCCGGCCAAGCCTTCCGGGCCGCGACAGACCGGCTTCGACCTCTCCGCTTCCCTCGGTGGCTCGATCCGCCTCGGCGATGCGCCCCTCTTCGACGTCACGCAGCGCGGCGGGACCCTGTTCGGGTTTGGCCTCGCTTATCTCCTTCACCCCGTCTGGATCGGGCTCTCGTACGAGCACACGAACCTCGGGCGCGAAGAGAGTGGTGTCTTGCCCTTCGGCGCCGTGCACATCGCTCGTTCGACCGACACCTTGTGGGCCTCGCTCCGCGTGCGCCTCGCGGGCCTCGAGCCCATCGTGCCCTTCTTCGGCGCGGCCCTCGGCGCCACGTGGCAAAACGCGCGCGCCGATGGCGTCTTCTTGATCGACGGCGGCCTCCGCGGCGGACAGGCGTTCTCGTGCTCGGCGACGGACAGCCTGAACCTCGGCATGCGCGTGGGCGCCGGCGCCGAGGTGCCCGTCAGCAAGAGCGTCTCGTTCGTCGGGGAAGGGTCGTTCGACGCCTACCGGCTCTCGAGCGAGGTCATCGAGGGCTGCTCACCCGGCGCAGGGACGGTCAACGCGCTCCTCTTCCGCGTGGGGCTCCTCTATCGCTTCGATCTCACCGAGAGCCGCGGCCGACCGATGCTCCCGACGAGCGCTCGTTACGTGCGGTAGTTCGGCGCTTCTTCCGTGATGATCACGTCGTGCACGTGGCTCTCGCGGAGCCCCTGCGACGTGATCCGCACGAAACGCGCCTTCTGCCGGAGCTCGGCCACCGACGCGCAGCCCGTGTAGCCCATGCCCGAGCGCAGGCCGCCGACGAGCTGGTACACGATCGAGCCGAGCGATCCGCGGTACGGCACGCGCCCCTCGATGCCCTCGGGCACGAGCTTCTCGTCCGCGGCGCCACCCTGGCCGTAGCGATCCTTCGAGCCCTTTCGCATCGCGCCGAGCGAGCCCATGCCGCGGTACACCTTGTAGCTGCGGCCCTGGTAGAGCACGAGGTCGCCCGGCGCCTCGTCCGTGCCCGCGAAGAGCGAGCCCACCATCACGCTCCACGCGCCTGCGGCGAGCGCCTTCGTCACGTCGCCCGAGTACTTGATGCCGCCGTCGGCGACGATCGGGATGCCGTGACGATCCGCGACGCGCGCGCAGTCGGAGATGGCCGTGATCTGCGGGACGCCCACGCCCGCGACGATACGCGTCGTGCAGATGCTGCCCGGCCCGATGCCGACCTTCACCGCGTCCGCGCCCGCGTCGACGAGCGCCTCGACCGCCTCGGGCGTGGCCACGTTTCCGCCGATGACGTCGACCTGCGGGAAGCGGTTTTTCACGCGTTTGACCGTCTCGAGCACGCCGCGTGAGTGGCCGTGCGCCGTGTCCACGACGAGCACGTCGACGTTCGCCGCGACGAGCGCCTCGGCGCGTTCGTCCGAGTCCGGCCCTGGCCCGAGCGCGGCTCCGACACGGAGGCGTCCGGCCTCGTCCTTGTTCGCTTCGGGGTTTCGATCGGCCTGCAGGAGGTCCTTGATCGTGATGAGACCGACGAGCTTGCCGTTCTCCACGACGAGCAACTTCTCGATGCGGTGCGCGTGGAGCAGCTCCTTCGCGCGGTCGTTCGAGACGCCGGGCGGCACTGTCACGAGCTCGCGTGTCATGAGCGCGCTGACGGGCTGATCGAGGTTCTTTTCGAAGCGGATGTCACGCGCGGTCAGGATGCCGACGGGCTTGCCGCCTTCGACGACGGGCACGCCGCTGATGTCGTGCTCGTTCATTACGCCGAGCGCGTCGCGCAGCGATTCATCGGGGCGCACCGTGACGGGCGTGGTGATCATGCCGCTCTCGGCGCGCTTGACCCGCTCGACCTCACGCGCTTGCTGCGCGACGGTGAGGTTCTTGTGGATGATGCCGATGCCGCCGGCGCGCGCCATCGCGATCGCGGTTCGCCCCTCGGTGACCGAGTCCATCGCCGCGCTGACGAGCGGGATGTTGAGCGGGATGCGCCGGCTGAGGCGCGCCCGCACGTCCACCTGGTTTGGCAGCACTTCGCTGAAGGCTGGGACCAGGAGCACGTCGTCGAAGGTCAGGCATTCGCGGAGCTTGTCATCCAGCATCACGGACCTCGCCGGGGTTTGACCGAGGCGCGGGTCTAGCGCGGCCCCGCCGCGAACGCCATGGATCCGGGCGACCGCTGTGTCAGCGCCCACGGGACAATGGCAAATGATTGGAAACATTAATGAAAGCGGACGGTCCTCCCCGCCCGTTCCGGGTGGGCCGGGCGACCATGCGCCAGAGCGGACGAGCGGCGCGGCGCGGCTATTGAAAGCGGATCACCGCACGCTTAGAAGAGAGATCCATTGGCGGAACCGGATGCGGGGCTGCTCGCCCCCGGCAAGATCTTCCACGGCCATTACGAGGTCGTGCGTTGCGTCAGCACGGGCGCCATGGGAGCCGTCTACGAGGTCCTCGACCAGAAGACGCTGCGCCGCCGCGCGCTCAAGGTGATGCTGCCGGGCCTCGTCGGCAGCCCGGAGATGCGCGACCGCTTCAAGCTCGAGGCCACGGTCACCGCCGACATCGTCAGCGAACACATCGTCGAGACCTTCGACGCCGACGTCGACGCCGAGACCGGCGCTCCTTTCCTCGTGATGGAGCTCTTGCGAGGCGACGACCTCGCGAACGTCCTCGGGGATCGAGGCAAGCTCAACCCGTCCGAGATCGTCCTCCTCCTCTCGCAGGCCGCGCGCGCGCTCGACAAGACGCACGCCGCGGGCATCGTCCACCGCGATCTCAAGCCCGAGAACATCTTCATCACGTACCGGGACGACGGCACGCCCCGCGTCAAGCTGCTCGATTTCGGCATCGCGAAGGTGCTCGCCTCGGGCCAGCACGCGGGCATGAAGCAGCAGACGATCAACCTCGGGACACCGCCGTACATGTCGCCCGAGCAGATCATGGGCGAAGGCACGATCGATCATCGCGCCGACCTCTACGCGCTCGCGCACATCGCCTACGCGCTTCTCGTCGGCGAGCCGTACTGGCTCGAGGAGAGCCGCAACCTCGAGTCGCTCTACACGTTGCTCCTGCGGATCGTCGAGGGCGCGAAGGAGCCTGCGTCCGTCCGCGCGCAGCGCTATGGAACCACGTTGCCGCCGGCCTTCGACGCGTGGTTCACCCAGTCCACCTGGCCGAAACCGCAAGGGCGTTTCACGCGCGCCTCCGACCTCGTGATCGCCCTCGCGAACGTGCTCGGCGTCCCGCTCGACACGCGGCCGATGACAGCCACGGGCGACTGGGAGCTCACGCACACCTCGGTCCGAAGGCTCGCGGGTGGGCTCTATCGTCCGCCGACGCCAGGCGCGCCTTCCTCGAGCCCCGGCGGGCCCGCGCTCGTGCCGGTGCCTCCGCTCCCGCCTGCGCCTTCGTTTCGGCCTCAAGGGCCGGGCCAGGCGCAGGGGCCGCAGGCGCATCATGCGCGGCAATACGGCCCGACGCCGGCCTCGATGGAGACCCCCGCGCGGCCGCCGTCGAAGTCGAACCGCAAGGCGATCTGGAGCGTGTTGCTCGTGGCCTTCCTCGTGGGTGTCGGCGCGGCAGCGATCGTGATTCGTATCGTGGGGACGAGGGAAACCGCGGCTTCCCGTCATGCAACGGGCGGCGTGGTCCCTGCGGCGACATTGCCCGAGTTCAAGGCGCCCGCGAGCGCTGCGGTGGCGGAGGTGCCTCCCGTGGCCACGACGGCTGCGCCTGTTCCCTCCCCCAGCAGCGCCGCTTCCCCGGCGGCCACGAGCACGGGGAAGTCGACGGCCCCGTCCTCTCCTTCGAAGACGAGCCCCGCGACCAAGGCAGGCACGACGAAGAAGCAAACGGGGTATGATCCGCTCCGTGAGCTTTGAGCCACGCGTTGGATCCCTGCTCGCGGCGTGCCTCGTCGCGCCCCTTCTCCTCACGCCCGCGCGAGCCGAGGGACAAAGCGCTTCGGTCCCCGATCCCGCGGCGGCAGCGCTTTTCCAGACCGGTCGTGATCTCCTCGATCGCGGCAACTGGAAGGAGGGCTGCGCGAAGTTCGAGGCGAGCATGATCCTCTACCCCGCGGCGAGCACGCTGCTCAACATCGCGCGATGTTACGAGCACGAAGGAAAACTTGCCCTCGCGTGGTCCGCGTATCAACGCGCGATCGTGTTGAACCGCGAGACCCAAGGGGAAGAACGCAAGCGGGCGCTCGAGGACGTGGCGCAGAAGGGCCTCGCGAAGATCGAGCCGCGCCTGCCGCGCATCAAGATCGCCCTCAACGGCGGCGCGCCCTCGGGGCTACGCGTCACGCACAACGGCCAGGAAGTGCCCGCGGCGATGCTCGGCACGGTGATCCCCGTCGATCCAGGCCCGCAGTCCGTCAACGCCGACGCGCCCGGCTACGTGCCGTTCACGAAGACGGTGGACGTGAGCGAAGGCAAGGTCGTCGACGTCGGAATCGATCTGCGGAGTGAGGACGACGCATCGGCGGGCGTCGGCAAGCGCGTGCCGGTCTGGGCGTGGGCGGCGGGTGGCGCGGGGATCGCGCTCTTCGCGGGCGCGGCTGCGTTCCGGATCGATCAAGCCTACGTCGAGGGCAAGCAGTCCGGCATCTGCGGCGGTGACGTCGAGAGGACCTGCCCGTCCGAGGCCGTCTACGATCCCGCGGACGACAACACGCGCAAGAACCGCAGC
>JANMGF010001575.1:0-23641 GCA_031374535.1 Polyangium sp. (in: bacteria) | reverse complement strand
TCGATGAGGACGAGGTCGGCCTGGATGTCCGTGTCGTCGGGGTTGAGGGGGCTCAACGAGGCGACCTGCCAGAAGAGCTTGGGCGCGTCGACCTTCTCGGGCGGGCGGAGGCGGAGAATGGGCGAGCTCTCGAGGCCGAAGTCCCAGTAGTACTCGAGGCTGTAGTCGGCGAAGAGGGCGAAGGGGGGATCGACGGTGAGGACCTGCGTGCGCGAGATGGGCTTGCCACGCTTGGGCTCGACGACCTCGATGGACCAGCCCGTGAGATCCTGGCCTTTGGGGAAGGCGATGCTGCCGGAGATGTGGCGCGGGGGCGCGGTGAGGTGGAGGTCGAGCTTGCCGCTCTGGGAGACGTTGACGCCGCGGTGGAACATGGGCGGGGGCGGCGGCTCGGCACAGTTCGCGGGGGCGCGCGGGACGACGTGGACGTCGTAGATGCCAGGCGGAACCTCGACGGTGTAGGCGTCGACGCTGTCCGCCTGGAGGACCGCGGTGGCCTCGTGATCGGGCAGGCCCGCGTGCACGGCGTCGCGGTGGAAGGTGAAGTCCGCCTCGAGTTTGCCGTCGGGCGAGAGGGGGCAGTTATCGTAGTCGTAGTCGACGAAGAGCTCGATCGGGGAGACGACGGCATGCGTGAGCGCGATGTCGTGGTCGACGACGAGGCCCGCGCTCGACTGCGCGACGAATCCTTCACTGCCGAAGGGAACGAGGTAAGGCGTGTTGGCGCCGGCAAACGCCTCGGCCGCGGGGCGCACCTCGAGGATGAGCCCGGGGAGATCGGCCTTGATGCCGACGCAGGCCGGCGTGCCGAGGACGTCGGCGCAGACGCCGCCCTCGCAGTCCTCGTCCGAGGAGCAGCCATTCGCGACGGACGCGTCGAATCCCCCGAGGGCGAAACATCCGGAGATCGCGGGCACGGCCGCAAACAGAATTGCAAACGAAGTCAAGCGAAAAGCGAGTTTCAAAGTCAACCTCCCGTGGTCCCGGCATCCGTGTTTGCCACCGCCGAGGGATCGAGCGGACAGGTGGCTTCGGTGGATGGGCAGTCCTCGAGGAGCGGCGGGCATTCCCCCGCGCCTACGGCGCATTGCCTGTATTGCCAGGTGACCTGGCTCGAGTCATTGAGGTCCTTCGGGCAGCCGCTGGCGGTGTCGAAGGCATGCGTGACGACGAGCGTGAGTCGATGGCAGCCAGGCTCGACGGGATAAATGTTGGAATTCCAGAGAAGGCCCGTGAGCGGGCGCGCGCCGTCGATCAACGTCGCAGGCGGTAGCTCCGCGAACGTCGATAATGTGAAGCGAAAAGGTTGGCCGAGGGCGTTTTTTTGACCGTAATCGAGGTAAATGGCCATTTTGACGGATTCGCCAGCGTCCTCGGACACAACCGACGCGGAGATCGGGATCGTGACACCCCCCGTGACGTCGCCGCTGAAGACGAGGATGTCGCGCGGATCAGGGTCGAGCCCCGAGGCGACGAGGATCGGAGGGGTCTGCTCGGGCTCGTACGTGACGGGCTCCGCGGTGACGAGGCAACCCGGAGCGAGCACGACGAGCAAAAGACCTTCAAGCGATCTTCGGGCCAGCGCAGAGAGACCCGGGAAACGGCCTTCAGGCGACGACGGACGGCGCGGCACCCCTGACAGCGCTGTCAGGTTTGGAAGAGCGTCCAGGCCAGTCCAATGCGCGGGCGACGGAGCTTGCGAGAGCGGACGATCGACGAGCAAAGGCACCTCCTTGTCCTTGTATGGCAGGGGCAGAGCGCAGCGCACGCCGCGCGAGCCCCTCCATCAAGTGCCACGGAAGCGGCTCGGCGGTCCGTTCTTGTTCCCTTCGAGCATAGGGGACGCACGGAAGCGGGCCTCGGCATACTCACTACGCGTCGCGAGGCGCACGAGATCGGCGAGGGCAGGGTGCGCCGTGCAGGCCCGCGCGAGGCCGTCGTCGGCGGTGAGCGGGGTGTCGAGGGCGAGGCCAAGCTCGGTGACGACGAGGCGGAGCGCGGTGGGGAGGTCGCCGCTGGCGAAGAGGCCGGCGCGGCGGGTGGCGCGGCGGGCGCTGTCGAGGGCGGACTCGTAGGTGGCGCCGTCGGGCTGGGCGAAGATCTCACGGAGGCGGCGGTCACCCCGGGGAGGGACGATCTGCCAGAGATCCTGGCCGAGGCGCGCGACGCCCGGGTCGGTGCCGCCGGTGGGGCCGACGGGGCCGAAGGCGGCGCGAAGGGCCTCGATCAGGGTGCGCAGGTGCTCCTCGGGGAGGCGAACGAGGACATGCTCGGGCATGGCGCCCGCGATGGAGGCGCCGAGGAGGTAACGGAGCTCGGGGGTCTCCTCGGGAACGTCACCCGCAAGGACGACGGCCGGGGGCGCGAGGAGCGCGACCTGCACGGAGAGCGCGGAGGAGGAGCCCGGGGGGCCGACGGGCGTACGGCGATGGAAGAGGGGCGTGCGCGCGGCGCCGAAGACGTTCGTGACGCCGTTCCAGACCTCGCCGAGGACGGTGGGGCCTCCCGGCTGGATACGCAGGGCGCCGGTGAGGCCGTAGTGGCTCGGCTCGCGGCGGTACCGTCCGGTCTCCCAGGTGATGGCAAGGGCCTCGTTGATGGGGCTCTCGATGTTGCGGAAGAGGAGCGCGAGGACGAGCTCGGGGGACGAGGCGAGGGTCGAGAGCGCAGGCGGAGGGACGGGGCGCGCGGAAGGGTCGAAGCCGGCGAGGACGTGCGAGAGGGCCCGCGCATAAGGGGCGTTGCGATCGAGCAACGCAGCCTCGTGGAGCTTTTGCAGCGTGGTTCGATCGCCGGGGCGCAAGGAGGCCTGGTGCTTGCGCACGACGAGGAGATCACGCGAGCGGGCCTCCGCGTTCGAGCCGTACACCTCGACGAGGCGCTCGCCGGCGTCGTACGAGCCGGCCATGAGTTGCTCGAAGAGGGCGGTCTCGCGTGCAGGTCCGCCGCCCGGGGCCGGGGGCGGGAGCGCCGTGCGAGGACGCGGTTGCACGGGCGCGGGTTCCTCGGCGAGGGGCGCAGGGAGCGCACGTTCGACAGGCGGCGCAGGCGGAGTACGAAGGCCCACGGGCATGGAGCGAATGGCGCTCGCCGCGAGGGGGATCGGGATGTCGTCGTCGTCGTCCTGGTCGTCGTCGAAGGCGTTTTCGAAGGCTTCGTCGAGGTCGAGCTCGAGGGATTGCGCGGCACCGAGAGAAGCGCGTGCAGGCGGAGAAGGCGGCGGCGCGGCAGGTTCGGCGAGGCGAGGTTTCCGGGCGTTGGCGAGCTCCTCGGCGATCTGGGCGGCGAGGTTGCGATCGGGGGCGGCGAGGGGGAAAGCGTCGGCGTAGAGGCGGATGGCTTCGTCGGGATCGGTGGCGACGACGAGGCGGCCGAGCTGGTAGAGGAAGCGGGCGCGATCGAGGCCGGCGCTCTGTCGGATGAGGTCGAAGAGGGCGGAACGGGCGGCTTCGGGTTCGCCGTAGCCCGCGACGAACTCGAGCTTCTTGCGCATCGCGAGCGGGCGGGTGTCGGGCTCGGCGGAGGCCTGGTCGAGCAGGCGGGAGGCGGACTCGAGCTGGCCGGCAGAGAGGGCGGCGTCCGCGGCGGCGAGCGCGACACGGCCGCGGCTGCGGAGACCACGCAGGTCGCCGCTCAAGCCACGCTCGAAGAGGGGCAAGGCGGCGTCGAAGCTCTTGTTGCGCACGAGGCGCTCGGCCATGCCGAGGGCGATGAGCGGGGTCGGGCCAAACGCGGCGTGGCGGCGGGAGAGCTCGCGCATGCCGGCGCCGCCGCCCTGAATGACGTCGAGCTCCTCGGCGAGCAAGAAGGCCTGGAGCTCCATCTGCTCGGGCGTGAGGTGCTCAGCGATGCGGGTGAGCTCGTCGATGGCGTGTTGCGCTTCGCGAGGGGTGCCGCCGCCGCGGGCGCGGTACTCGAGGCGCCGCGCTTCGAGGACGGCCTCGGCCGAGTGCGGGGCGAGGCGTACGGCGCGACGAACACGGTCGAGGGCGGTGGCCTCGTCGCCGGTGGAGGAGGAGGCGCGCGCGGCTTCGACGAGGTAACGGGCGCGTTTGTCCGCGGGCTCGCGGGAGGCCGTGGCGAGCTGATCGAGCGCTTCGGAGAGGGTGCGCGCGTCGCCCTGGTGTCGCGCGATGGAGACGCGTAGCTCGATGACGGCGTCGCGGGGCGCGATGGGAGCGATGCTCTCCAGGATGTTACGCGCGGCCTGGGCATTGCCGCCGGCGAGCCAGTCGTTCGCGGCGCGGATGCCGTACTCGGCGCGCTCGTCGGTCTTCGCGGAGAGCTCGCCGAGGCGCTGCCAGAGGGGCGCGGCGCGGAGCGGGGCGTCGAGGCGCTCGCGGATGTCGGCGAGGAAGCGGAGGGCGCTCGGGTCGTCGGGGGTCTCCGCGAGGAGGGCGTCGAGCTCGGTGCAGGCGTCGTCGAGGCGGCCGAGGCGTTGCTCGAGGACAGCGGCGCGGCGAAGGCGGAGGGTGCGGCGAAGATCGGGCGCGGAGGCGGCCGTGATACGTTTGCCGAGGATGTCGGCGACGGCCGCGTGATCACCTTGCGAGGCTGCGTGCGCCTCCAGGGCTTCGAGGGCCTCCTCGTTGTCCGGGGCGAGTTCGCTCGCAGCGCGGAGGTGCGCGACGCCCGCCGTGTGATCACCGAGCTCTTCGAGCAACGCGGCGAGCTCGCGCAGGATGGCCGCGCGCGCGACGTCGTCGCCCACACGCTGGAGCTGGAGGTTGAGCAGCGCGACCTGCGCGTGGCGATCACCCGTGCGGCGGGCGAGGCGCAGCGTGGTGGCGAGGAGCTCGTCGGTGGGCTCGGTGTCCTGGAGGATACGCTTCAGGATGTCGAGCGCGGCTGCGTCTTCGCCGCGGCCGGCGAGCATGGTCGAGAGGTCGACGGCGATACGCGCGCGGGACACGGGTCCGATGTCGTGGCGCGCGAGCTCGGACGCGAGCACGGCCTCGGCCTCGCTCGCGCGCTCGGAGAGCACGAAGAGGCGGCGCATGCGGGAGAGCGCGGCCTCGCGTTGCGGAGGCAGGATCCGCGTCGATCGCAGGGCCCGCTCGAGCGCCTCGATGGACTCGCCGAAGTTACCCTCGCGTTCTTTACGCTCGGCGACACGCAGGAGGGCGCCGAGCCGATCGTCAGGGGAAACGGCCTCGTCGAGCTCACGCGCGAGGGACGCGTCGGCAGACGTTTGTACGGCGGCGTCGGCGTCGGTGACGAGGAGGTCGTCCTCGGGCGAACGACGCGCGGCCTGGACGAGGAGCACGGCCGTGACGAGCGGATCGCCGAGCGTCTGCGCGAGCCGGCTGCCGAACTTGAGCAACGAGACGCCCATGCTCGCGTAGGGGCGCGCGACGGTGCGCATCAGCGATTCGAGGAAGGCACGCGTGGCCTCTGCGTCGCCGGCGGCGACCATCGGCGCGAGCTCGACGAGGCCGTCGTACTCGTCCACGCTGCCGTCCGCAGCGACGGCTCGTTCGAGCAGGGAAAGCCCGAGCGCATGGGCGCCGAGCGTGCTGATCGCGACCCGGGCGAGGGCCACGGCGGCGCGCGCTCCATCGGGCCCGTTGGTTCGTTTCAGCGCGGCGAGGGCAGCATTCTCGAAGCGGGCCACGAGCGGTCCGACGTGGCTGAGGGTCGCCACGAGCTTGCGCAGCGCGATGCCGATCTCCTCGACCGTCCCGACGTCGGGCCGCGCCGTGAGCGCACGCAGGAGGAGGTCGAAGCGCATGCGCCCGCCTTCCCCCGCGGAGTTCGCCAGCGTCGCCGCGCGCTTCAACCAACCGGCACGTACGGCGCCGTCGGCCGCCTCGGCGACGCGCTCGATCGCGCGGATCGCCTCCGTCGGATCCCCGCCGCGCTCCGCGAGCCGCGCCATCAACACGTACGAGGTGCCCTCGGAGGGGACGGCCTCGAAACACGCGACGGCATGGCGGAGCGCTGCCTCGACGGCGCCCCTGCGCTCGAGCTGACGTGCGCCGCGATAGTGCGCCGCGCGTCGCCCGTAACAGCCGAGCGCAGCTCCAGCGAGCACTTCGTAGGTGCGGTCGAGCACCTCGATGCCACCTTCCACGGCGCACGATCGCTCGATGATCGCCACCGCCTCCGCGCGGGAGGGGTCGATCTGGATCGCGGTCGCGCCGATCTCGAGCGCGCGCTTCGGCAGCCCGTGCGCGACGGCGAGGTTCGCAGCCTCGATGAGCAAGGTCGCGCGCCTGCGCGGCTCGGAGGCCAGCACCTCGCTCCTCCGCACGATCGCGTCGAGCGCGGCATCGGGACCCGCGAACGTCACGAGATCCCGCGCGTACCGCTCCATCCCGCCGCGCGGCGCCGCCACCGCGGCCCGCCAGAACGCGTCCTCCGCGCCCACCGGATCCTGCCCGAGATCCCAGCGCACGGCCGCGAGATCCCGGAGCCCGCTGGAGAGCCCCTCGAGGGCCGACTGCTCGGGGCCGTCCACGAGATCCGCGAGCGCACGGACCCTCGCCTCGACGAACGACACGAGCCCGTCCGAGCCGAACGACGCGGCGGTCTCCTGCATCTTGTCATCGAGCGCGTCGAGGTGCTCGTGCAGGTGCCTCGAATGCGCGCCCCGCTCCGCCGCCCGCGCGAGCTCCGCCGCCGCCCCGTCCCAGTCCCCCGCCGCCGCGCGACGTTGCGAAAGGTCGAACAGCCGCTCCACCGTGCGTTCGTTTTTCGTGTCGGCCGAGACCAGCCGCTCGAGCAAACACACGCCGAGCGCCACGTCCCCCGCGCGTTCACTCATCGCGAGCAGGCGTCCTCGGAGCCCGGGCACGCGTGGCCCGTACATGTCGAGCGCGCGCCTCGCGACGTCGATCGCCCGCGGCGGATCGAGCTCGAACAACAACGCGAGCGCGTCGCCGAAGGGGCTCGCCATGTCGTCGAGGGGCCGCGGCTGCGCGAGCACCCACCCGAGCGCGTCCTCCAGCCGGTCCGGATCGTACGCCTGTGAAGCGAGCCGCACGAGCTCACGCATCGCATCCGGGCATCCCGGGCGGAGCGCGAGCCAGCGCTGCGTCCACGTCAACGCGAGCGCGATCTCCCCGACCGCCTCGAACGCCTTCGCCAGCCCCTCGCACAGCGAGGACCGGATCAGCATGGTCGACGCGCCGCCTTCGACCACCATCGCCGCGTCGAGCTCCGGCGTGGCGATCGTCGCTTTTGCCAGCGCCGAAAGCGCCCGCGCCGACCCCGGATCCGTGAGGCACGCGTCCTCGGCGGTCCGGCGCGCGAGCTGCCCGAGCCCGAGCGCGAGGTACCCCTCCGCGGCGACCGCGAGCAAACTCGCGCAGATCTCCCCGTTCGTCTCCGCTGCGATCTGCACGAGCGCCTCGGCCCGCTCGCGCTCCTTCGACGCGCCGAGCGTCGCCTGGAGCAGCGCCGCCGCGGCGACCTCGGCTCCCTTTGCGCGCGCGGCGATCGACGCGATGCTCCCGCCCTTCTGCCGCAGCTCCCGCCGGATGGTGACGAGCCCATCGAGGGACGCGAGTGACAGCGCGCGATCCGCGAGCAACCCGAGATCCCCCTCGACCTCGGCCACGATCCCTGCGTCGAGCACGGCCGCCACGGCCCGCGCCGCGCTCCCGTCGTCGAGCGCCCTCGACACCCGGCGCAGGTGCACCTGACGCGCGCGATACCGGTTCGTCGCCGAGGCCGCGATGGCGTGATCCCGCAACGCCTCGTCCGCGGCTCCCGCGGCTCCCCGCGCGGCGAGCGCGTCGACCATCGTGTTCGCCGCCATCTCGTCTTCGGGCGCGATCTCGAACGCTCGCAGCCGATCCTCGAGCGCGCTGTCCGCGTCCTCGAGCGCCTCGTGCCGCACCGCCGCCGCGAGATACCCCGCCGCCGCGTTCGCCTTCGGAATCGCGTCCGGCGCCCACGCGGAGATCGTACCGAGCAGCTCGAGCGGCATCGGCTGGCTCGCATCGAGCTCCGCCGCTTCCTTCAACGCCTCGGCTGCCCCCGCCGGATTGCCGCCTCGCGCGAGCAGCACCGCGATCTTCAGGAGCGTCTGCGCCGTCCCCGCGGGCTGCGATGGATCCAGCGAAACGCGCAGCGCCTCGGCCGCCGACACCGGCTCGCCGAGCCCCGCGAGCCACTCCGTGAGCTCCGACCGCAGCGCCGGATCCTCTCCAAGCTCGAGCGAACGCCTTGCGAGCGTCACCGCCGTGTCGAGCTCCGTCTCCCGCGACGCAAAGAGCCTGGCGAGCGCCTCTGCTGCCTCTCGTTCGCCCGCCACGTCGCCGATGTCGCGGCATCGCGCCACGGCACCACGCAGGTGCGCGATCTCGGCGCGCGGGCCGTGATGCCGCACGATCGGCTCTTCCGTGCGGTTGTTCTCCAGCACGAGCGAGCCTGCCGAGGTCGGCGCTGGCCGATCGGCGAGCTCGGGCGGCGGCATGGTGCCTCGCCGCGCGACCGGCGCGGCGTCGTCGTCCGTCGCTTGAGGATGGGCCGGAGAGGTCATGGAAGGGCGCCGACAGGCTACCAGAGCCCGCGGACCAGCGGTGTGATCAAGCGCGGATTCAACGCACGACGAGGCCAAACGGCATGGCCGCCAGCGTACGCTCGCCCGACAGGAGGGGCGCCATCGAGCCCATGTACCGGGCGACCTCGGGCACGAGCACCCCCACCTCGGGCAAGAGCGCGCGGATGGCGGCCTGCCGCGCGGCCTTCGCGGCCCCTTCGGCGTTCGCCGCGCGCGACTCCGCATCGTCTCCCGTACCCAGCAAATCGAGCAGCCCCGAGCCTTCGCCCACGACCTCGGCCGGCGCGTCCTCCGGCAAATGTGCGAGCTTCCGCGCGAGCGTCACCGCGTCCGAAAGCCCGCCGAGCTCATCGACGAGCCCCCTCTCCTTGGCCTCGACCCCGCCAAAAATTCGGCCTTCTGCGCTCTCGCCGACCTTCTCGGCCGGCATCCCCCGCCCCTCCGCGATCCGCTTCACGAAGAGGTCGTAGATCGACTGCATCGACCCCAGCACCTTCTGCCGCGTCGGCTCATCCCACCCTGTGAACGGCGACATGTACGTCGCGCGCGCCGCCTTTTGCGGATCGGGCGCCGCCGCGATCGTCTCCGTCGTCACCCCGATCTCAGCCAGCGTTTTTCCCACGGCGAGCTTGCCCGTCACGACCCCGATCGACCCCAGGATACTCGTGGGCTCTGCGAGGATCTTCGTCCCCGCGCAGGCGAGGTAATACCCCCCGCTCGCGGCCATGCCCCCGACCGACACGACGAGCGGTTTGTCCCCGCGCAGCTTCATCAGCCGCTTCCACAAAAGATCCGACGCCAGCGCCGATCCCCCGGGTGAATCGATCCGCAACACCACCGCCTTCGTCGACTCGTCCGCGTCGAGCCGCGCGATCGTCCTGCCGAGCTCGCGCTCGTTGATCCCGTCGTTCCCTCCGAGCGGCGACGCCGGCGCGCCGCCCATTGAAATCGCCCCCGTCGCCGACACGATCGCCACGTGCGGCTCCCCGCCCGACCCTGGCCCCGCGAGCACGCGGATCACGTCGATGATGCCCCCCGAAACCGGCTCCTGCGACGAACCGCCGCCGAAACGCACGCTCACCCGCTCGGCGCTCGCGAGCTTCTTCGCATCGTCCCGCGCCTCGTCGGCGTACCCAACCTCGTCGACGAGCCCCTTTGCTTTCGCCTCGTCCGGCGAGAACGGCCCATCCTCCACGAGGTCCGCGAGCTCGGGTTTTCCCCGCCCCTCCCCGATCGCCGTGAGCCACGCCGTCCGCAGCCCGCGGAGCGCGGTTTCGACCGACTGCCTCGCCTCGGGGCTCGCCCCGTTCCGCGTGAACGGCTCGCTCGCGCCCTTGTATTTGCCGACCTGCAGGAAGTCGACCTGTACGTTCAGCTTCTCGAGCAGCCGGTTGCCGAAGATCATTTCGGCCGCGATGCCCACCGTCTCCACGCCCCCGGCCGGGCTCAACCAGATCCGATCGCAGCCCATGGCCGCGAGCAACATCGGCGCATTCCCGAGATCATCGGCGTGACAAACCACGGGCTTCTTCGTCTTGCGGATCCCCGCGAGGAGCCGCCCGATCTCCTGCGCACGCGCGAGCCCGATCCCCGCGGTTCCGAGCCGCACGAAAAACCCCTTCGTCGTCTCCCGCTCGTTTGCCGCCCCGATCACCTGCACGAGCTCGGCGTGCGTTCGCCCCCGCGGCGAGCCGAAGAGCCCGCCCTGCGAAGCCTCCGGCGCGCCCCGCGAGAGATCGATCTCCACGACCGCCGGCCCTCCGAGCCCTGGCGTGGTCCTCGCGCTCGAAGCGCCCCGCGGCCTGCCCTCGCAGCTCGCGCCCGTGATCACGAGCGTCGCCCCGAGCGCCACGACGCCCAGCGCCCCGAGGCCCACGCGCCCCTTTTGCCTTCCCCGCGCGCTCGACTTTTTCATTGGGGCTCCCACGAATCGGCGAACTTGCTCAGCCGCTCCTTCGCGCGCCGCGTGTACGGGCTCGCGTCGCCGCCCTTCTCGATGATCTGCCGGTAGAGCGTGCTCGCCGTCATGCGTTCGCCGTTCTCCCACCGGAGATCCGCGAGCGCCGCGATCGCGGGCAAGAGCGTCTTGTCCGCGGCCATCGCCTGCTCGTAGAACCGGATCGCCGCGGCCCTGTCGCGCTTCTTCAGCGCGAGATCCCCCTGCGCCTTCAGCACCTTCGCGTCCTTAGGCGCCTTCTCCGCGAGCTCCTTCAAGAGGCCCTCGGCCTTGTCGAGCGCACCCTTCTCGATCGCCTCGGCAGCGAGCGCGAGCGGGTCCTCGGCCTCGGGCGTAGCGCTCGCGACCTCCACCGCCGCCGGCTTCTTTGCATCCCCGGCGCTCGCCACGAACGCGCGTAACGTCGCGACGAGCGGGTGTGGCCTCGGCATCGCCGCGAGCCTCTCGAGCTCGACCTTCGCGCCCGCCCCGTCGCCCGATCGAGCCAGCGCGTAGATCAACATCGACCGCGCGCGACCGAGGTTCTGCTCGTCCCGCGCCGCGCTCCGGAGCCGCTCGATCACCGTCGCCCACACGGGCGAGGGCTCGGCGAGATCCAGCGTCGCGAAGAGCAACTCGTCGCTGGCCTGCGGGCTCGCCTTCGGCAACGACGCGACGAGCTTGCGCGCGCCTTCCACGTCCCCCGAGAGCCGGAGCGCGTCGATCCGACAACGCGTCACATCCGCATCCGTGGCCGCGAGCGACTGCGCCCGATCCGCGGCTTGTTTCGCTCGCCCCACCACGAGGTCGAGCTCGCGCCGCGCGTTCGCCAGATCCGGATCCGACGCGGGCACGAGCCGCACCTTGAGCCACGCCGCATCCGCGCGCACGGCCGCGAGCCGGGCCAGCCGCACCGCCACGCGTAGATCCGCATCCGCGAGCGCGCTCGCCTTGACGTACGCCTCGTTCGCCGCGTCGAGATCCCCATCCCGCAGATCGCGATCGCCTTGCTCCAGCAATGCCCCGAGCCGCGCGTCCCCTTGCGTCTGCGTCGCCGCGTTCCCCTTCGGCAGGTACTCCCGCGCGACCATCACCACGCCGAGCGCGCCCACGCCGAGCAACAGGACACCTACGATCCAGCGTGCCGCATGCGGGCGACGCGGCGCCGCTCCCGAGAAACGCGGCTCCGAGTGCGGATCCTCCCCGCTTGGAAACGCCGACGACGGTGGCAACGATGAGGGCCCGCTCGACGGGACCTTGGCCGAGGGTGTCGCCGTCGCACCAGGCTTCACTGGCTCGGTCTTCACTGGCGCGGGCTTCGGCGGCGCGGGCTTCGGCGGCGCGGGATTCGCGGAGATGAGCGACGGCGGCCGATCCATCATCAGCGTCGGCCCTTCACTCGTCGGCGGCCGCTCCATCATCAGCGTCGGATCCTCGCCGCTCGCCGGCCCCGAATCCTGCACGCTCGGCGGCTCGGGCGTGGCCTTCTTCGGCGGCGGCGGAGGCTCCGCGGGCGGGAACATCGGCGCGGACGACGCAGGCTTCCGCGGCAGCGGCGGAGGCTCCGCGGGCGGAAACATCGGCGACGACGGCGCGTTTTTCCGCGGCAGCGGCGGCCCTTCCGCGGGCGGCTGCGGGAGCATCGGCGCCGACCCTGCTGGCTTTCGTGGCGGCGGCGGCGGCGGCGGCAACGCGCTGATCCGCTCCACGGTCCCGCCCGTGCGTGTCGAGATCGGCGCCTCCACGACGTCCATCGTGTTGAGCTCTTCGAGCCCCCCCGGCGCGCGTGGCGCTGCCAGGTTCGGCATGTCCGACGCCTTGTCCCCTCCTGCCGCCGGCGCGCCCGGACGGATGGACCCTGGGCGCCGCCCGAGCAACGCGGCCCCCATCGCCATGGGCGGCGGCGGCGGAACCGAACCCCGGCGCGGGGCTGCGGCTGCGGGCGCGGGCGCGGCGGCCTGCTGCGTCTGACGAATTCCTCCGGGCAACGGAATGACCACCGACCCCTCGGTCCGCGTCGGCTGCGCCGTTCCCCCGAGCCCTGCGGGCGTGCGTGTCCGCGTGCGCGCGGCGGGCGGCGGCGGCGTCGTCCCGGTCCCGGGCACCGTCATGCCGATGCGGTTGAAGAACGGCTCCAGCTCGGCGATCGACCCGAGCCGCCGCGGCCGACTGTTCCCCCGGGACAGGACGTCGTCCCGGGAAACCTTGGCATCGTGGATGGCGCTTTGCAGCTCGCGCAGGGCGGTGAACTCGATCTCGCGCCCGTCGACGGTGCGTACGATCCACGTGTCCGGTACCGTCCCCACCGTCGCGCGTCGCACCTTGAACTGGTGCCCGCACGTCGTGCACTTGACGGAGGTGCCGCGCTCGGAGACCAGCGCGTCGTCGAAGTCGTACACCGTGCCGCAGCGCTCGCAGGTGACTTCCATGGGAACTTGGGAGCTTTCCTCTTTGTGCAGCGAGACGCAATGGCCACAAGGACCGCGCGCCGCGGCGCATCAGCTCCCTACTACTACCGCGCCTTCCCCATCCCGCGAAAACTCTTCGACGCGGGTCCCTCTGGATCCTCCGCGCGCCTGGAAAGTCGCCCCCCGAATCCTGGACGCCACAGCCGATCGTGAACGTCCTTTCACGGTCCGCCCTGGATCGGCACGCTCTATCCGCGGACTCGCCCCCTGGGGTCCCCAAACCTTGTGCGGGGCATGCCCCTTGCTACCTTCCCCCTCCTGCCGTGGCCTTCGTCTAGGCTTCGGAGACTCTCTTCGCGGCGTGGTCGGTGCTTTTCGGGAGACGGTATGATGCGACTTTCTCTGCTGGGCTTCATCGGCATGATGGCGACGGTCCTCGCGGGCTGTCCCGTCTTCGAGGACGACGACGACTGGAACGAGGGACCCTGCACCTCCGGGGACTGCTCGAACCCTGGCGGCTGCCGCGATTCCAGTGACTGCGGCATCAACGAGACGTGCGGCAACGACAACCAGTGCCACACGGGTGACTGCACGGTCTGGGGTTGCACGTCGGACTTCGAGTGCGTGGTCGAAAACCAGTCGGCGAGCTGCCAGCCCGCGGGCGGCTCGGGCGGCTCCGGCGGCTCGGGCGGAACGGGCGGAACGGGCGGCTCCGGGGGCGTGGGTGGTGCGGGTGGCGCGGGCGGCGGCGGCACCGTGGTCTGGTGTGGCAACCCGGACGACTGCGCCATCGGTGAGACCTGCGGACCCGACGGCACGTGCCAGCCGGGCACCTGCGACGTCATCGGCTGCATCTACGGCTACGCTTGCGAGGCTTCGCAGTGCGTCCCCCAGAACCCCGCGGCGTGCGGCACGGACGCCGATTGCAGCGCGCTCGGCGCAGGTTACCTGTGCGTGAGTGGCGTGTGCACCGCGCCCTCCGAGCAGTGCTCGGACCAGACCCAGTGCCCGGCGAACAACAAGTGCGTCGCGGGCAAATGCACCCCGTCGTGCAACGACAACGCCGACTGCGACGGCGGGTACACCTGCGACACCGGCCTCGGCGTCTGCACCGTGCCCTCCGAGCCCTGCACCATCACGAACGACTGCGGCTCGGCCGATCAGGTCTGCGTCGACGGCGCGTGCATCCCGCGCAGCGACAACGGCACGTGCCCGCCCGGTGACGTGTGGGTGGAGAACGGCTGCATCCCGAACCAGTCGGCCTCGTTCGTCTGCAACCAGGACGGCGTGCAGGACGCTTGCGCCGCAGGCTCCATCTGCCTGCACCACGCCTGTTACATCTCGTGTGCCCCGCCGAACGACGCCGCCTGCAGCAACCTGCCGTCGTTCGACGTCTGCAAGACCGTGACGACGATGTCCGGCGACCACCAGGTCTGCGGCTCGAACGACAACCTCGGCAACGAGTGCGATCCTACGGCCGGGATCGCTTGCGCGGCGGGCAAGATCTGCATCGACGGCTTCTGCAAGTAGCTCACGCGTTCTCGCAAACGCGCCTCCACGCGGCGCCGCGGACACCCCCGCGGCGCCGTGTGCGCTCCCCCTGCCCAACACTCCGTGGCATGCACGCTGCCAGGCCCTCCCGCGCGGATTCGATCGAGCCTTCACGCGACTCGTGAAGCTCCGATCCATCCGCGACGGAGAGCCTACACGATGAAAAACTACGGTTTCCTCCAGCGTTTGTCGGAATCGTTTCCTTACGAGCGCAAGAGCTCCGCGAGCTGGCTCCTGCCAGCCTCGATCGGCGTTGGGCTCGGCGTGGCTGCGGGCATCGGCATCGGCCTGCTCTACGCGCCGCGCACCGGCGCCGAGACACGCGAGCGGCTGCGTGAGAGCGCCGAGCGGGCCAAGGACCGCGCTCGTTTCGCCGCCGGCCGTGTCCGGGGCGAGCTCGAGTCGGCGGCGGACCAGATCCGCGAGCGCTCGTTCGTCTCGTCGAACGAGGTCGGCCACAACCGCTGAGCGAAGAGGCGCGCCTGCTCCCGCGGCGCGCGCTTCACACACCTCGATGCGAACCGTGTACGCGCGAGCGTGCACGGTTTGCACGCCTCTCGGCGTCCGAGCCGGACATTCCACCACCATGAAGAACGAGATCCTCACCGCTTTCTTCTCGGAGCGCGCGCGCGCGGATGCCGCGCTCGCCGAGCTCGCCTCCCTCGGCGTCGTTCCCACCGACATCAGCGTGATCCCCAAGCACGTCGGGCACCGCGGCGACCTCGGGCTCCACGTCGGCAGCAAGGCCTCGGAAGGCGCCGCGATCGGCGCTGCCATGGGCGGGCTCCTCGGCGCGGTCGTGGGCGCCCTCGGGGCCGCAGGCGCGCTCGTCGTCCCTGCGACGGGCACTGTCCTCGCCGGACCGATCGTCGCTGCGTTTGCCGGCGCTGGCGCCCTCGGCGCGCTCGGCGTTGCGATGGGGGGAATCGTGGGTGCGCGTCACCCGGAGTTCGAGGCGCGCTTGCTCGAGGACGCAGTGGGCATGGGCGGCTCGCTCGTCGCGGTCCGCGCCTCTTCTGCGTCCGCCCCCGCCCTCTCACGCCTCCTCGAGGCGCGTGGCGCGAGCTACGTGCGGCGCGAATCGGCCGAGCCTTGAGCCCGGCCGCCTCGCCCGGAAATCTCGGCGTTCAGCGCGCCGCGCTTCCGATCCGCTCTGCGATCCCGTGCTCCACGGACGCGAGCGTCTCCTCCATCGTCGACCGGAAATAACGCTGCGCCGCGAACATCGCCGCTGCGCCGAGCAGCCGCGGCGTCAGCCCTCCACCCAGCAAGAACCCCACGGCGAACGCCCCTGCGAGCGCCGCGTGCGGGTTCTCCCGCGCCACGTTGCTCACCTTCTCGAGCGCCTCCCCCGGGTCGATCCCCCCGAGCGATGCCAGGGGCCCTTTTTCCTCCCCTTGCTCCGCCGTGCCGCCGCCGCCGCCGCCCTGCTGCCTTTGTCTCTCGCCTACCATGAGACCCCTCCTACCCCTGCCGCGTCAGCACGCGACCGATCACGTACCCGAACGCGAGCGCCACGCCGAGCGCGACGAGCGGCCGCTCCTCGACGAACGCGACCAGCTTGTCGTCGGCCCGTTTCACCTGACGAACCATCCGCGCCGCACCCTTTCCGTGCCCGTTCAGGTGCGCGCCGCCCATTTCTGATTTTTGAGCATCTTCGATCATCGCCTCGCGCTCCAGCAACGGACGCGCCACCTCGGCTGAGCAAGCCACGCACGGTTCGGCCGCGATCGATCAAGCATCCAGCGGGATGCGCAGCCGACAGATCGTCCCCGCGCCCTCCACGCTCTCGACCGACAAACGGCCTCGGCAGAGCCTCGCGAGGTGGTAGGCCAGGTACAGACCTACCCCCAGCCCGCGGTAGAGGTAGCTCGGCGCGTTGGATCCCCGATAGAACTTCGTGAACACCTGGCCGAGCTCGCGCGTCGGGATGCCGATGCCCCGGTCCTCCACCACCACCGCCCCGTGCGACGTGTCCTCCTCGACGACCCGCACGCCGATCGGCGCCTCGGGCGGCGAGTACTTCACCGCGTTGTCGACCAGCGACGCCACGATCTGCTCCACGCGCTCCACGTCGCCCCGCACCAGCACCGGCGACGTCGGCTCGTGCAACGTGAACGTCCGCGCCTCGAGCATCAGCTTCGCCTCCCCCACCGCCCGCCGCACCGGCTCCCGCAGATCAAAGACCATCGCCGCCACGCGGAGCGATCCGTCCTCGATACGCGGCAGATCCACGAGCAACGCGTCGATCAGCCGGCCCATCCTGCGTGCTTGCCGCATCGTCCGCGGGAACGTGTCGGGCGGGACGTTCGTCCCTCGTTCGAGCGCCCGCGCGATCGTCGTGAGCGACACCTCCAGCGGCAGCAGCGGGCTCTTCAGCTGATGCGCGACCAGCGCGAGGAACGTGGCCATCTCGAGCCTCGCCTCCTCCTCGGCGGTTTCCTTCGACGCGCGCTCCTGGGAGAGCCGCTCGACCTCCCGGCGCAGACGAGCGTTGTCCTCTTGTGCCTCGGCGAGCTTCGTTTCCAGGGCTTCGACGTCCGTCTCAGCTCGGCGGCCGGGATTCATCGGTGTTCCCTCGATGGGCTTCCGCCGCCACGCTTCTGCCCTCCTCCGGCCAGGCTCGCGGCAGCACGAGAGAGAAGGCGCTCCCCCGCCCCACTTCGCTCGCGACCGTCAGGCTCCCGTGCAGCCGCTTCGCGAGCCCTTGCGCCAGATAAAGCCCCACGCCGAGCCCGCTGGCCGCGGTCGGCACGTTCGAACCCCGGTAAAACTTGCCAAAAACGTTCGCCTGCTCGGCCGCCGGGATCCCGATCCCCTGATCGATCACCCGCACCCGCACCCGCGACTCCGTCCCCTCCACCTCCACCGCCACGACCCGCTGCCGCCCCGAGTACTTCATCGCGTTGTCGATCAAGCTGATCAGGATCTGATGCACGCGATCCGGGTCGGACGTGACGAACCCGCCCTCGCGTTGCCCGTGGTACTCGAGCCTTTGGCTCGGCGACGCCAGGCGAAAATCCTCCACCACCTCGCGCGTGAAGACCGCCAGATCGAACGGCGCCACGTGCACCTCGAGGTTCCCGCGCTCGATCGCCGCCGCGTCGCTCAGGATCGCGTCCACGAGCCGCCCGAGCCGCAACGTCTGCCGCAGCGCGCGCGCCATCGTCCCCTCGGGCGGCGTCCTGCCGATCGCCACGGCGCGTTCGATCGTCCGCAGCGAGTTCAACACCGGCTGGATCGGCGCCCGCAGCTGGTGCGCTGCCATCGACAGGAACGACTCCCGCTCGGCCGCGAGCAGCATCGTCGTCACGGACCGATCACTCGCCGACAGGTCCCGCACGAAGGCCGTCGAGAACGTTCGTCGCTCGTCTCGGCGCTCGTCTGGGCACACGGAGAGCGCCGAGACGTGCGACACCTCCAGCGGCACGTCCGTCCCGTCCTTCCGATGACCTGTCGCCCGCTCGGTCCTCGCCGTCCCCTCGCCTTTGGGCCCCCCGGCCAACGCCACGACCTCGGGGAAGGATGCTCCGACGAGCTCACCCGGCGAACGCCCCAGGATCCGCTCGGCCGCGCGATTGGCGTAAACGATTCGCCCACCTTCGTCCGCGCAGACGACCCCATCGGGCGTCCTTGCGATCACCTCGGCCCAATCGATCGTCGTCTCCTGCACGGTGCCACCTTGCGTTCGTGGACACGGGCTTCATTAGGGACGGAGGGGTATCCTGCCAGTGGGGGGCAAGACATTGGGAAAGCAAACACGACGGACCGTGCTCGTCGTCGACGATGACGATGAAATTCGATATTCGATGCGTAACCTCCTGGTCGTATCGGACTTCGACGTCTTGCTCGCCGCCGACGGCCTCGAAGCGCTCAAGGTGCTCGAACGCCGGCGCGTGGATGCGCTGGTCATCGATTTGATGATGCCGCGCCTCGACGGGGTGGGCGTCATCCGGGCGCTCCTCGGAAAACCCCCCGAGGAGCGGCCCGCCGTGATCATCGTCGTCTCGGCCCACGTCGAGCTCCGCCGGCGCATCATGGGCCTCGACGTCCGCCGCGTCTTCCCGAAGCCCTTCGACGCCCTCGCCCTGGTGAACGAGCTCTCCGCCGCATTCGAATCCGCCCCCCTCGGCCAGGAAGGGCGCCCGATTTGAGGAAAAAACTGCTCAGCCGACCTCGTCCGACGTACCGATCCGCTTCCGGATCGTGTCCTCGATCATTTCCCGGACAACCTGCCACAACGCTTCCTGGTTCGGACAGGCCGCGAGTGGCCCGAGCGGAATCTGGAATCCGCCTTTGCCGCGCCGCCCGCCGCCGTACGGCATACCGAGCGGACCGATGCCGAATGCATCCCGCAGCCACGTCGCCGGATCCAGCGACGCGTCGTTCGTGCGCAGCGAGCCATCGATCCACCCTTCGACCAGGCCGAACGTGATCGCCGTCTTGATCCCCTCGCGCCGGAGCAGAAAGTCGGCCGCCTGCCCGATTGCGTCCCGGTCCTGCGAGCGCACCTGACCCACGCCCGAAAACACCCACGTCCCCTCGACCTGCATCGCCTCGAGCGCTCGCCGCATGATCCGCATCGAACTCGCGGGGATCGCGTATCGCGACAGCGCCGCCAGCACGTCCGTATCGACCAGCTCGATGATGCTCGCGAGCGCCCGCAGATCGTCCGCGGCCGCGTGCAGCAAATCGTCCGTGTCGCTCCGGATTCCGTACGCCAGCGCGGTCGCGAGCCTCGTCGCGATCGTCCCGTTCTCCAGAACGCGCGTCGGCGCCTCGAGGACGTACTCTGTGTAAATCGTGCTCGCCGCGCCCACGCCGAGCCGAATGTCCACGAAGTCCGCGTTGAGTTTTCCCTGGATCGCGTGGTGATCCACGATAGACGCGCAGGGCAGACCTGCGCTCCTCGGCAGCTCGATCGAATTGGCGTCGACCAGGCTCAGCGCGCTGTACCGGTCGAGGTCTTCCGGCGCGGTCACGCGGACGAGCGGCAGGTCGAGCAAGTTCACCATCGCCCTGTTTTCCGCCCGGCTCACGATCGGTAGGTGCGCGATGTCGCACTCGATTCCGATGCTCGCTGCCAGCCGTTGATGCGCCCATGCGCTCGCCAGGCTGTCGGGGTCCGGGTATCCCCGGATGACGACGACGTGCCGGCCCTCATGCTTTCGCAGCGCATCGAGGAGCTGCCCAACGCGGCTCTCTGCTCCGTCCACACGCCGCGGCCCGCGCAGCTCCACGAAGGGTGGTGTGCTGCTCCGGTCGGGCTCGATCCGCAACGCTTCTTGATGGTTCACCGTCTTGCCCCGGAGGTGCGGGCCTGATGCCGCACGGTCCGCCACCCACGAAAGCAAGCGCCGCGCCCGTGAACCCAGGCGGGCTGTCCCGTACGAACGAGGAGGGCCGCGCGCCCGCTGCGCTCTGGATACGGCTCTAGAGCTTGAACATCGCCATGGCCGTCTCGCCGGGACGAACCGTGACGCTCTTCGATTTCGCGGCGCCGCTGGAAGGCTTGCAAGCGACCGAATACGTGCCGGCCTTCAGCGTCAGGCGCAGCGACGACGATTTGCCTTTCGAGGCCCCGTTCACGGTGAACGAACACGCGCCGCCGACGGCCACGGCGACGAGCGTCCCCGTGGGCGCGGAGGCAGGCGGAGGCGCCTTGCTCGGCGCTTCCGAGGCCCCCCCGCCCTGAACGGGCCGCGTGGCAGCCGCGACAGCGGACGCAGACGCAGGCGGCTCGGCAGGCGCGACCGCGGACGTTGTTTCGCTCGGAACGGGCGCGGCCGAGGGGACGGGCGCGGCGACCGGCGGCTGGGGAGGTAGAGGTGTCGGTGTGGGGATCGCGATGGGCCCGTTCTCCTGGGCCTGGTTCGTCGTCGCGCCCGGCTCCGTTCCGTTCTTCCGGACGAGCAGGATCGTCAACACGACGGCCGCCACGAGGCCGATCCCGCAGAACGCAAGGAGCACCCGGACGAGCTTGCTTTGCTCGGGCGCGGGCGCGATCGGCGCAGCCACGGAAGCGGGCGCGGGCGCAGGCGCGGAAGCCGGAGCGGACGCGGGCGCTGATGCAGGCGCGGAAACCGAAGGCGGAGGCGCAGGCACGGGCGCAGACGGCGGAGGCGCGACCCCGTATGTTTGCATCAACCCCGGGATCGACCCTGGGATCACGCTCGTCTCGCAGTCATCGTCGATCGGAACGTTGGCGTACTCGGCCGGCACGGCCCCGGCCTGCATCGGAGACGGCGCGGGCGGAGGCACCGGACCGCTCGTCTTTTTCTCGCGCGCGGCCTGCGCGATCTGCCCGATACGATCGACGAGCAGCTGCCCCTCGGGCGGCGAGAACGGCAGGAGCGCGTGGGCAAACGCGTGCACGCTGCGGAAACGCGCCTCGACATCCTTCGCGAGGGACCAGCCGATCACCGTGTCGAGCTCTTTCGACACGTCCCCGCGCAGGTGCGAGACCGGCATCGGCTCTTCGCGCGTGATCTGCAACATCAGATGCGCGGCCTCGCCCTGGAACGGCGGACGGCCTGCGAGCATCTCGTAGAGGATCGTCCCGAGCGACCACACGTCCGTGCGCGCGTCGACGTCCTTCGCCTTGCGCACGAGCTCCGGCGACGCGTACGGCGTCAGCCCGAAGATCGCCGTCCCCGTGATCTCCCCCCCCCCGGCATCCTGCGCGCCGCCGAGCAACTTCGCCGTGCCGAAGTCGGTGATCTTCACCATCGGCGCGCCGCCCGTGCGTTGCGTGAGGAACAGGTGGGCCAGCTCGAGATCCCGCACGATGATGCTGTTCGCGTGCGCCTCGGCGACGGCCTCACACGCTTGCAGCGTGAAGAGGATCGCCTCGTGGAGCGGCAGCGGCCCTGTCTTGCGCACGTGGCGCTCGAGGTCGGTGCCGTCGAGGTACTGGCGGACGAGGTAAAACGCCCCATCGGCGTCGTTGCCCACGTCGATGATCCGGGCCACGTGCTCGGAGGCGATCTTCGAGAGGGCCCGCGCTTCGCGGCGGAAACGCTCGACCTCGCGCTGATCGGCCTGGTGGGGCAGGAGCAGCTTGATGATGGTCCGCTGGTCGAACGCGGTGTGAAACGCGTCCACGGTCAGACCGTGCTTACGCCCAAGGATGGAGCGAACGCGGTATTTACCGCCGATCAGGGCGCCGGGATGGATGTCTTTAACGGAGCGCATGACTCGTCGTTGTCGGCGAACCGGATCGCGCGGACATTCTTGCATGCCCTCGGCGGGAGGGGTAGCAACGCGATGTCCGGGCCACGAAGACCCCGACGCACCCCACCATGAGGAGCAACCGTCCCGGCCCCTACGACAACCTGCCCGACGTACGGGATGGCCTGACCCGCAAGGAGCGCATCGTGCTCTGGGTGCTCCACACGACGCAGGAGGAGCGGCGCGGGCGCAACGTCCCGACGGCGATGCTCTACGGACGCGTCGTCGAGCACATCGACATGAGCGTCGAGGAGCTGCAACGGATCCTGGCCCGCCTGGCCGCTCCGCAGGAGAAGTGACGCCGACCGGACGGGCCGAGCTTCCAAGCGACCTTCACGCCGCTTGACAGGGTAGCCCCTTGGTACGTCATCGCGCACACGCGCCGCGTTGACGGACTTCGAGACGTCTGGTCGCATCTCCGGCATGCCGTTCCAGCGCATGCGGTCCCTCCTCTCCTTCGGACTCCTCGCTTGCGCGACCATGGCGCTCGTTCCGCTCGGCTGCTCGGCCAAGATCGTCTACCCCACGGCGCCGGACGAGCGCCCGCGGGTCCCGGACGCGACGGCGGAGCGGCTGCGCGAGTGCGTCGATGCGTTTGGCGGTGACCTTCCCCGCGGGTACTTTACGTTCGACGTCGCGTTGACGGTCGACGAAGACGGACACGTCGTGGATGTCAAGAGCAAAGGCGTGCCCCATGAAGAGCTCGCGATATGCATGCGGATCGCGCTGCGAGGCATGACCGTCCCGGACCAGCTCGTCAGGCTGAGCAAGCTGCGCCTGTCCGAGGCGCCCGCGCCTGCGAACGGGCAGGCGGCAGCCGAGCGTGGGCTCGTCGGGCACCCCGGGGCGCTCGTGATCGTGGCGATTGCCCTCGCCGACCTCATCATCGAAGTGGGACCCACGATCGTCGTGCTCGCCGCTTCGCTGGAGCTTAGCGGGGAGATTGCGGAGGCGATTCAGAAGAGGCCGAGGTGGGTGAATCGATGCAATAGAGAACTGACCGAGTGCCTGAACTCGCCTCGACAGAGCGAATGGGGACCCGTTCATGGCTCATCGAGATGCATCTTGTGTCGAGACAAATGCAACGAGAAGCGTTGGCCCGACGAAGTTGATATTGGTGGCGGTGTGTACGCTACTTGTAAGTACAAAACCAACTAGCAAACTGTGGGATGAGATGAGCGCGAAAGAAGAAATAGTAGAAAAAGACACTCAGCTCTTATCAGAATTTGCCGAGGTGAGCGTTGCCATTTATTTGAAAGCGACGGAGCGGACCCGATCCTTCGCCGAAGTCGTTGACGACTACCGAAAACTCGAAGCCGAATTTGTGGCGCGCGCAGGCGACGACGAACGCAGCGCGCTCGAGATTCGGAGACGCATCGCCGAACACATTCTTTCCGCAGCACAGGATTACGCCCCCTCCTTCCAGGTCTGCCGGGCGGCCTGGAACGAGCTGGTTCGCCTGGACTTTACGGATATCAGCATAAGATGCTTGAAGACCTGGTATTATGTAGATTGTTGCGCGTATGATGAGCGGCCCGAGGAGGGGCTTGCCGTGGTCGAACCCCTCCTCGCCGAGCTCGAGCGCGGGCTCGAAGTAGCCAGGGCGACGCAGCGCCCCACGCGATTCTACGACGAGGAGCTCGAGCGGTACGGTGACCTCCGGGACGAGCTGGTTGCCCAACAAAGGGGCCAACTCAGCCCGGGTCGAAGGACGCGGCGCATGGACGAGGCGTACCAGCCGACCCCGGAAGAAGTTAAAACGGACGCGCTCTACGACGAGCTTAGCAAAGCGTGCATCGCCGTCTTCAAGACCTTCGCACGATCGCCGGATCGAAGCTTTGCCGAGGTCGCCGCCGATTACAAACGGATCGAGGCGGACATCGTTTCTCGCGCGGGCGAAGGCGAGGCATTCCAGGGCTTCGTGCTCGAAGTAAGGCAAGAAATTGCAGCAGACATCCTCAGGGCAGCCTGTCGGCTCAAACAACCCTTCGAGGTCTGCCGGGAGGC